>JAJYGN010000020.1 GCA_021790675.1 Actinomycetes bacterium | reverse complement strand
CGTTGAACGTCTGATCGGCGTGGCGCTCGCGAGACTCCATAGCTCTCTGTGGCCAATGGAGTCCTCGGTCGCGTCTGCCCTCGTGGGCTACCGCGTGGACTCCAGCGTCGGGGGAACCACATTGTCACCAACGAGGCTGCGCACGATCAACACGACTCCGGCCAGCGCCAGGCACACGGCGGCCAGCTGGACACCGATCGAGCCGCTGTGAGAGTGCTGGCCGAGCAGGAGGTGCTCGTCCAGCGCGCGCACCACTCCCCAGATGGTCATCGCGAGTCCGGTCACCAGACCGCGCTGAGCGAATCCGCGTCGTTCGACGCCGAGCAGGATCAGCCATAGCAGGCCGTCCTCGGCTCCTTGGATTAGGGGTACCGGCACGCGTTTGCCGACCTGTCCCGCGTAGTGCAGCCCGAACCACTGGTGGGTGAGATGCCCGCCGCCCTGGTACATGAACTGCGGGCCCAGGATCCGTCCGATGGCCCAGCCGGCCACGAGGGCAGGCACCAGTATGTCGGTGAAGCGAGCGAGCGGCGTTTCGGGCCAGTAGCGGCGCGCGAGCACGAGTCCCACCGGTAGGGCGACGGCGATGCCGCCGAAGCTCGCGAGACCGCCCTGCCAGATCTGCAGCGCATCGAGGACGTGGGTGCGGTAGTCGCCCCAGTTGGTCGCCACGTGCGCGGCCCGGGCGCCGATCAGTCCGCTCACGATCAGCCACCCGGCGAAGCGTGCGAAGGGCTCGACGTCGAGGTTCGCGCGCGCGAGGCGCCGCCTTGCGTAGGAGTAGGCGACGTAGGCGGCGATCGCCAGGCCGAAGCCGTAGAGGTGAAAGACGAGTGGACCGAGGTGGAACGAGGTGGGGACGGGCGACACTAGGCCCGCGGGCGTCCGGCACCGGCGAAGCCGTAGCCGAGTCGCACCGGGGTGATGTGCACCGTCGCGCCCGTGTAGGGAGCTTCGATCATCTCGCCGTGACCCAGGTACATCGAGACGTGCTCGTCGCCGTTGTAGCCGTAGAAGAGGAGGTCACCGGGCTGCAGGTCGACGAGGGGGACACGTACGGTGTCGGCGAACTGGGCGCCCGAGTAGTGGGGGAGGAAGATGCCGGCCGCGGCGTAGGCGAGCATGACCAGCCCGGAGCAGTCCACACCGCTGCGCGACGCGCCGCCCCAGACGTAGGGCACACCGAGGTAAGAGAGCGCGGCGCGGATGGCGATCGCGGCGCGCCGATTGGGCGGCGGGGCGGGGAAGCCCTGGATTGGGGTCGCCTTGGCGATCGCGTTGCGCGACTGGGCGGCCGCGGCCGCCTCCTGCTGGGCGATGAAGTGGGCGATCGCGCCCTTCGCCTGGCGCAGCGCGGCGTTGAGGGCGCGCTGGAGGGCCTGGGCCTCGTGAAACGCCTGGGCGGCGGCGCGCTCGGCGGCGCCGGCCTGGCGGTCCTCGTTGGCGAGGATCCAGCGCTCCTTCGTGAGTTGGATCTTGTAGTTCTTCAGGTTGGCGAGGGTGGTCGCGACGTTGCCCTCGGCCAGCTGGTTGTACACGTTGGTGGCGCCGACGTCAGCGCCGTGGTTGCTGAAGAGGGGATTGTTGGCCGCGGCCGATCCGTTGGTCACGTAGGCGAAGATCGCGTCCTGGCGCAGCTGGATGTTGCCACGCGCGACGTTGGCTTCGATCGACGCCACGACGTTCTTGGTGTTCTTGATCTGGTTGTTGAAGTGTTCGAGCTTGACGTGGGCCTCGTCGTACTTTTGGCCCAGCACACCGACGCGGCTGTTGATGCTCTGAATCTGGCGATAGAGGATGGCGGCCTTCGCCTTCTCGTTGGAGATGCCCGAGGCACCGGCTCGAAGTGAGAGTCCGGTCAGCGTGCTCGTCGCAATCGCGAGAGTCACCATCACGCTGATCCACCGGGACCCCGCCGGTCCCCTGGGTGGCCGTCGCGTCGTTGGGCGCGCAAGGCGCTCGACGTCAGTCACGGAGGCCACGTTACCGGCTGGGTCGGGTGCCGTGCGCGGCTCGCCACGTAAGAAAAACCGTATGACCTGATCAAAGTAGTCATGAGTGGGCAAGCGCCCGCGCCCGCGCCGCTCGCTCTGTGCCGTGTCGAGCGCAGAATAGGCTCTCGCCCATGTCAGAACGCTCTCGCAACCTCCCGCGCCGCTCGTGCTTGTCCACACCCGGCTCATCGGATCGCTTCCTCGCCAAGGCCCCGAGTGCGGTGGCCGACATGACCTTCCTCGATCTCGAGGACTCGGTCGCGCCCAATGAGAAGGTGGCCGCTCGCGCCAAGGTCGTCAGCGCCATCCGCACCCAGGACTGGGGTGAGCGGGTGTTGTGCGTGCGCGTCAACGCCTGGGACACGGCCTGGACCTACGGCGACGTGATCGAGGTGGTCGGCCAGGCCGGTGTACGCCTCGACGAAATCATGCTGCCCAAGGTCCAGTCGGCGGCCGAGGTCGTGGCCATGGACCTGCTGCTCACCCAGGTGGAGAAGAACGCCGGCCTGCCGGTGGGACACATCGGCATCGAGGCCCAGATCGAGACGGCCCGGGGGCTGATCAACGTCGACGAGATCTGCGCGGCCTCGCCGCGCCTGGAGACGATCATCTTCGGGCCGGCCGACTTCGCGGCCTCCGTCGAGATGCCGGTACTGACCGGCGGGGTGGCGATTCCCGAGTACCCGGGGGATCACTTCAACTACGTCTTTTCGCGCATCCTCATGGCCGGACGCGCCAACGGGCTCCAGGTGATCGACGGACCATTTCTCAAGGTGCGCGAGCTTGACGCCCTGCGCGAGTTTGCCCAGCGCACCCACATCCTGGGTTACGACGGCAAGTGGGCCCTCACCCCGGACCAGGCGCTCGTGCTCAACGAGGTCTATTCGCCCACCCAGGAGCAGTTCGACCGGGCCTGGGACATCCTCGAGGCCTATCGGGTGGCCACCGAGGAGAATCACACCGGCGCGGTGATGTTCGGCGACGAGATGATCGACGAGGCGAGCCGCAAGATGGCGATCAAGTTCGTCAGCCGGGGCGAACGCGCCGGGCTGGCGCGCTCGTCCGCCTGACGGCGTTATTAGGAATCTCTCCCACTAAGGTGGCCGACATGGCCACCGTCACCACGTCGAGCCACTCGTCCGACGCCGCTCGCACCGCCTACAGCCCGCTCGAGCGCCGCCGCCTCGTCACGATGTTCGGCTTCATCGTGTTCCTCCACGTGCTCGGCGCCGGACTGCTGGCCTTCGCCGCGATGCGCCACGTTGGCGTGTCGGGCCCCAAGATGATCGGCATCGGCACCGGGGTGCTCGCCTACACCCTGGGCATGCGACACGCCTTCGACGCCGATCACATCGCGGCGATCGACAACACGACGCGCAAGTTCATGTCCGAGGGCAAGCGTCCGCTGTCGGTGGGCTTCTTCTTCTCGCTCGGGCACTCTTCAGTCGTCTTCGCGCTGACCGTGCTGCTGGGCTTAGGCGCTCGCGCGCTGGGCGGCCAGGTGCGCGACGTCCACTCACCCCTGCACCACTACGGCACGCTGGTGGGCACGGTCGTCTCGGGCAGCTTCCTCTATCTCATCGCAACGCTCAACTTGATCATCCTGGTGGGCATCGTGCGGCTCTTCGTCGAGATGCGCCAGGGACGCTTCGACGACTCCCAGCTCGAGAAGCACCTCAACGCGCGCGGGTTCATGATGCGCTTCTTCGGCCCGCTCGCGCGCTCCATCGACGCGCCCTGGAAGATGTACCCACTCGGCGTGCTCTTCGGCCTGGGTTTTGACACCGCGACCGAGGTCGCCTTCTTGGTCCTCGCTGGAACGTCGGTCGCCGCGGGGCTGCCCCTGTGGGCGATCCTGTCGCTGCCGATCCTCTTTGCCGCCGGCATGAGCTTGCTCGATACGATCGACGGGTCCTTCATGAACTTCGCCTACGGATGGGCCTTCTCCAAGCCCGTGCGCAAGGTGTACTACAACATCGCCATCACCGGGTTGAGTGTCTTCGTGGCCTTCTTCATCGGCACCCTCGAACTGGCCCAGGTCCTCGCGAACCAGCTGCGCCTCACCGGTGGACTGTGGAACTACGCGGCGCACTTTGACATCAACCGCGCGGGATTCATCATCGTGGGCATCTTCGTGGCCGTGTGGGTCGCGGCCCTGGCCCTGTGGCGCTTCGGTCGCGTCGAGTCACGCTGGGAGCAGGCGGCGCTGCGCGCCCAACGCGCGCGCGGCGAAACCCCGGACCGCCACGCGGCGGGCACGACGCTGGGCGCCGTGCACCCGGCGCTGACTATCGACGAGGCCTAGCCCTCCACGAGCCGGCGCGCCACGACCTTGAGACAGAGGGTCTCGTCCGCGCCCTCGAAGATCGAGAGCACCCTCGCGTCGACGAAGTAGCGGCTCACGGGATACTCCTCGGCGTATCCCATGCCGCCATGTATCTGCATGGCCTCGCGCGTGACCCATTCGGCCGCGCGGCACACGTAGGCCTTGGCCATCGAGGCCTCGAGGCTTCCGGTGCCGGCCCCCATCAGGCGCGCGACAGCCAGGGAGAACTGGCGCGCGCACTGGATGATGGCGGCCATCGTGCCGAGCTTGACCCGGGTGAGTTCGAAGTCGATCACCGGCTGGCCGAAGACGACCCGGTGGCGCGCGTACTCGAGCGCCGCGTCGTAGGCGGCCTGCATGACGCCCACGGCGCGCGCGGCGGTCTGCAGGCGTCCGTTCTCGAATCCGGCCATCTGGTAGTAGAAGCCTCGTCCCAGACCGTCCTCGCCGCCGAGCAGGTTGTCCTCGGGCACGAACCAGTTCTCGAAGGCCAACTCGTACGAGTGCATCCCGCGGTATCCCAGGGTGTCGATGGGCCGGCCCTCGAGGCGTCCGGCGGGTCGTCCCTCGCTCGCCTGCTCGAAGACGAAGCCGTGCGAGTCGCCGCGGGGCTTTTCGACGAGGAAGAGCGAGAGCCCGCGGTGCGCCTTGGCGCGATCGGGGTCGGTGCGCGCCAGCAGCACGAGGACGTCGGCGCGCGCGGCGAAGGTGCACCATGTCTTGGTGCCGTTGATCAGCCAGCCGCCCTCGGTGCGCGTCGCCGTCGTCGAAAGGCCCGCCACGTCGCTTCCGTAGTCCGGCTCGGTGACGGCGATCGCCGCCAACACCTCGGCGCGTGCGAGGCGACCCAGCCAGCGCTCCTTCTGTGCGGGGGTGCCGCCGCTGACCAATGCGCGCGCCATGATCTCGGGTCGCGTGATCAGCGAGCCGCCGATGCCCAGGCTGGCCCAGGAGAGCTCCTCGGTCGCGATCACCATGCCGAGGTACTCGGCCTCGCCGCCGGGGGAGTAGCCGCCGAACTCTTCGGGCACCGAGAGGCCGAAACCGCCGAGCTCGGCCAGACCCTGGATGATCGACTCGGGGATGTCGCCGTTGGTGCGGTGCACGTGCTCGGCGTGGGGCCTCACCTGCTCGAGGGCGAAGCGGTGGAACATCTCGCTCACCATCTGGTAGTCCTCGTCGAGGTGGCGATCACCGGGCGTCTCGGCCAGCGCGCCGAGGAATCCCGGCGAGGACTTGTCGGCGACGAAGTCCCGGAAGGGGTTGAACCAGTCGCGCGAAAGCCCCCAGAGCTCCTCGTGGCCGAGCGTGCGCGCTGCGAGGTCGGCGAGCGCCAGGGCGACGAAGGCGTCGACGAGGCGGCTCTCTACGTCGCCCGTGGCCGCGTAGTCGAGGCATGCTCGAGCCGTCGCGATCGCGCTCGTCGCGTGGGCGAGGTCGTAGGCGAAGGACTGGTGGGCGTCGACACCGCCGTGCGCCGCCAGTGAGGAGGCGGCGTCGGCGACGATGCGTTCGGCGCGTTCGACGAGGTCGGTGGTGGACATAGGTGAGAAACTACCGGCTCGGGGCCGGGCGACGACGACGTAGTCTTTGGGGGTGAACGTGACAATGCTCCTCGCGGACGCGGCCCAGGTGGCCGACGGCAAGCTCTACATCCTGGGTGGCGGCTGGTCCATCACCGGCCCCGAACCCGTTCCCTCGGCGGTGGCGATCAAGGTCGGCGTCGACTGGCACGAGTTCAACACCGCGCACCACTGGGAGCTCTTCCTCGACGACGCGGACGGCCAACTGGTGCGCTTTGAGACGCCCGAGGGCGTCCAGACGATCGAGGTGCGCGGCGACTTTTCGGCCGGCGAGCCCGCGGGGGTGCCGGCCGGCACGCCGGTTGACGTGCCCATCGCGGTGAACTTCGGACCGATCCCGCTCGCTCCGGGAGCGCGCTTCACGTGGCGCTTCGTGATCGACGGCGAGAGCCTGCCGGGGGCCGACGCCTCCTTCACCACGCGGCCCCTGCCCGAGCTCGAGGCCGAGTAGCCGGGCACGCCGGGTTGGGAGAGCTGAGATGACCACCTACGACCGTCCCTTCGGGCGCTACTTCGAAGACTTCGTACCCGGGGACATCTACCGCCACTGGCCCGGCAAGACCATCACCGAAGCCGACGACCACCTCTTTTGCATGATCACGATGAACCACCACCCGCTGCACACCAACGCGTGGTTCGCTGAGCACGAGAGCGTCCAGGGTCGCAACGTCGTCGTGGGCAACCTCGTGTATTCGCTGGTGCTGGGCATGAGCGTTCCCGACGTCTCGGGCTCGGCGATCGCCAACCTCGAGGTCGAGAGCCTCATCCACCGTCACCCGACCTTCCACGGCGACACGATCTACGCCGAGACCCGCGTGCTCGAGGCCGTCGCCTCGTCGTCGAAGACCGATCGCGGCGTCGTGACCGTCGAGACGAAGGGCTTCAACCAAGAGGGCCGAGAGGTCTGCTACTTCCGGCGCAAGGTCATGGTCTGGCGCCGCGACGCCGCGCCGACGCGGGCTCGCCCCTACGGTGACGACGTCTGGGACTGACGCCGCGGCCTTTCGCCGCGCGCTGAGACGAGCCCGCCCCGCGTTGCGCCGCGACCTGCCCTGGGTAGGTCACGACGATCCCTGGGCCATCTTCGTGAGCGAGGTCATGCTCCAGCAGACGTCGACGTCTCGCGTGCTCGGACCCTGGCGCGCGTTCCTTACGGCCTACCCCACGCCGAGTGACCTGGCCGCAGCGCCCCTCGACGAGGTCCTCGCGAGGTGGCGGGGACTGGGCTATCCGCGCCGGGCTCGGGCCCTGCGCGAAGCGGCGATTCTCATGCGCGACTCCCACGGTGGGCGGGTGCCGCGCGACCGCGACGACCTGCTCGCCTTGCCCGGGGTCGGCGAGTACACGGCTAACGCGGTGGCGAGCTTCGCCTTCGCCGAGCCCGTCACCGTGCTCGACACCAACGTCGGGCGCGTGCTCGCGCGCGCCGTCGCCAATTCGCCCCTCACGCGCGCCGCGGCCCGCGCCCTCGGTGACGAGGTGCGTGCGGCTCAGCCCAGCGCCGCGTTCAACCAGTCGCTGCTCGACCTCGGCGCGCAGTTTTGTCGAGCGACGCCGCGCTGCGAGAACTGCCCGGTCGCCGCCGCGTGCCGGTGGCGCCGCGAAGGCGGCCCTGATCCGGCGCCCACCAGTGCGGCAGTCTCACGTCCCCAGGCGGCCTACGCGGGCTCGGATCGTCAGCTGCGCGGTCGCATCCTCGCGCGTCTCGAGTCGCGTCCGTCGCCCACGCAATTCGCCGCGCACTTCGCCGACGTCGAGCCCGTTCGCCTCGAGGCCGCGTTGTGCTCTCTCGCGCGCGACGGGCTGGTCGACCTCGCGGGTCCGCGTCTCGCAACCCACTGACGAGGTATCCCTAGGTGCCCGATAAGGTCAGCGGCGTGAGCCTCGATGACACCAACTTCAAGCACGTTGTCGGTCACTTCGCGACCGGCGTCGTCGTCGTGGCCAGCGAGACGACGAACGGACCGGTGGGCTTTACCTGCCAGACCTTCGGTTCGCTCTCGCTCGATCCGATCCTCGTCTCCTTCGCGGCGAGCAACACAGGACGCTCCTGGCCTCTGGTGCACCGAGCCGACTTCATCGGCATCAGCGTGCTCGCCGAGGACCAGGAGGCGATCGCGCGCCTCTTCGCCACTAGCGGCGCCGACAAGTTCCGCGACCTCGAGCTCGAGCGGGGCCCGCACGGTTCGCCCCTTCTGCCCGGCGCCCTGGCGCACATGGAGGGTCGCATCGAGTCGGTGGTTCCCCACGGCGACCACGACCTGGTCACGGCCTCGGTCGACTTCGCAGTGGCCCACACGGGCAAGCCCCTCTTGTACTACCGCGGCGGATTCGGTCTCCTGGCGTAGCGCTCTGTACGCTTCCCATGGTGACTCGTCGGCGACGCGAGGGTGAGCGATGAACAATCTGGTGACGGTCGTGGTGGTGCTCGTCGTGGCACTCCTCGCCGGTGTTGTCGCCCTGCGCTGGCGCGCCCTGCGCCGCGAGGAGGACGAGCGAGCGCGTCGGCGCGATCCGCGCCTATTGAGCCCGCCCCCCTCGCCGTACACGCCGGCCCAGGGCTTTCGCCTCGTCGACGGCGAGACGCCGGCGCCGACACCCACACGCCCCCCTCCGCCGCGGCCGCGACTCGACGATCGTGACTACGTCTTCGGCGACGTCAGCGCCGTGGTTGACGAGCCGTTGCGCGCGCCGCGTCACGACTCGCACTGGGCGCTCGAGCGCATGACACGTCACCGCCGCCGGCGCTGGCGCTCGCGCCAGTGGATGCGACTGGGTGTCGTCGTTCTGGTGCTCGTCCTCGCGGCCGGCTACGCGCTCCAGCGCGGCCACGGTGCGGGCCCCGCGTCGACCACGACGACCTGGCCCGCCACGTTCGTCGCCACCGCGCACGGTCCCCACGCGGCCAGCGTCGCGGCGCCGGGGTCGCACTACGCCGTCACGGTGAAAGCTTCAGCGGCGACGCGCGTCGTGATCAAGGGCGTCGCCGACAACTACTTCCACGGCCCCCTCGCCGCCGGGCAGAGCTCGACGGCAACGGTGAATGAGCGCGTCGCACTCTTCCTCGATCCGGCCGCGGTTTCGGTGAGCATCGGCGGCTCGAAGGTGAGCTTTCCCGCGGGGGCTCTCGCCCCCTACGTTCTGACGATCACGCCGACGCCGTGATCTCGTCGAGGATGAAGGCCACGACCTCGGCCTCGTCGCGCCAGGCGTCGTAGCGCCCCGACGGGCCCCCGTGGCCCGCGCCCATCTCGGTCTTGAGGTACGCCACGTTCTCGGGGTTGGCGTCGCGCAGGGCGAGCACCCACTTGGTCGGTTCCCAGAAGCCGACTCGCGGGTCGTTGAGGCCCCCGGTGGCGAGCAGGTCGGGGTAGCGACGAGGCGAGCCGTCGGGGTTGGTCGAGCGCACGTTGTCGTAGGGCGAGTAGGCCTTCATCAATCGGTAGATCGTGGGGCTCGAGGCCGGGTCACCCCACTCCTCCCACTCGCCCACGGTCAGGGGCAGGCTGGCGTCGAGCATGGTGCTGAGCGCGTCGACGAAGGGCACCTCGGCCACCACGCAGCGAAACAGCTCGGGTGCGAGGTTCATCACGGCGCCCATCAGCAGCCCGCCGGCCGAGCCCCCGCGCGCCGCCAGGTGAGCGGGGCTTGTGTAGCCGCGCGCCACGAGATCGCGCGCGACAGCCACGAAGTCGCTGAACGTGGTGGGCTTTTGGGCGAGCTTGCCCATCTCGTACCACGAGCGGCCCATCTCCCCGCCGCCGCGCACGTGGGCGATGGCGAAGACCACCCCTCGCTCGAGGAGAGACAGGCGCAGTGAGGAGAATCCCGGGTCCATCGAGATTTCGTAGCTGCCGTAACCGTAGAGGAGCAGCGGCGCCGGGTTCGGGGCGATCAGATCGCCCTGCGGGTCACGCGTGAGAACCCCCGCGCGCGCCACGAGTGAGACCGGCACGCGCACGCCGTCGCTCGCCGTTACCCAGAGCCGGCCCGTCACGAAGCGCGACGGGTCGTAGCCGCCCTTTACCTGTTGCTGCTTGCGCACGTGAACCGTGCCATCGGCCACGTCGACGTCGGCGACGAGCACGGGCGTCACCAGCGAGGTCATAATGACGCGCACCTGGTCGGCGTCGTAGGTGGCGTTGTCGCCGAGTCCGACGGTCGACGGGCTGGCCTCGGCGGCCACCAGGTAGGAGCGGGCGAGCACGTCATCGCCGAAGGGATCCTCAGCGTCGTTGAGGCGCACGACTCGTAGTGCCGCGCATCCGTCGACGCGCTCGGAGATGGCGAGGAAGCTCGCGAAGGCGTCGACGCTGTCGAGGCGGTTGCCCGGACGCTCGGCGAGCAGGACCCGCCAGGCCTCGTCGCCATCGCGGCGAACCAGCAGCTGGAAGTCAACCGCTCCCTCGTTAGTCAGCTTGAGCCACCAGTGCCGTCCGGCGGCGTCGCGCAGGTGCTCGACGCCGTACTCGACGCCGTGACGGCGCTCGTCGACCAGCACGAGCGCCGCAGTGGGATCGTGCGCGTCGAGGTAGTGGACCTCGGTGGTGGTGGAGGAGCCGATCATGATGACGATGACCTCGTCGTCGCGGCTGCGCCCCACCGAGACCGTGAACTGGGCGTCGTCTTCTTGGAGGACGAGCACGTCGTCACTCTGACTCGTGCCCAGGACGTGGCGCCAGATCTGGAAGGGCCGCATCGCGTCGTCGACCACGGTGTAGAAGACGTGGCGGTTGTCCATGGCCCAGGCGAAGCCGTAGTAGAGGTTCTCCAACACGTCGTCCACGCCGTCCTGGCCGGCCAGGGGCCGCAAGGTCACCCGGTGACGCTCCGCGCCGTCGAAGTCGGTGCCCACGGCGACCCACGAGTCGTCAGGGCTGACCGCGAAGACGCCCACTGAGAGGTAGTCGTGGCCCTCGGCCTCGACGTTCTCGTCCAGGATTACCTGCTCGCCCGGGACCGGGATTGCGGGATCGATCACCGGCGGTGTGGGGTCGTCGTTAAAGGGTGCGCGACAGCTGATCGGATAGCTCAGCCCCTCGCGCGTGCGCTCGTAGTACCACCAGGCGTTGCGCCGCACCGGGACTGAAATGTCGGTCTCCTCGATGCGCGACTTCATCTCGGCGAAGATCTCGCTTTCGAGGGGCTTGAGCCGCGCGAGTGAGGCGGCGCGGTAGTCGTTCTCGGCCCGCAGGTGGGCGAGGACCTCGTCGTGGTCGCGCTCGCGCAGCCAGAAATAGGGGTCCACGCGGGTGTCACCGTGAGCCCTGATCTCGTGGGGGCGGCGGACGGGGGAGGGAGGACGCATCGATACAGATTGCCAGGGAATGGGGGTCAACTCGGCCGAGCGGGTAAGTACTATGGGCATAGGGTTAATCCCAAGGAGCGCCATGACCATCGACAATCTCGACTTCAGCCGTTACCAGTTGGGCTGGTCCGACGACCAGATCCCCGTCTTTAAGCCCAAGAAGGGCCTCAACGAGGCCATCGTGCGCGAAATGTCGGGCATGAAGAACGAAGAGCCCTGGATGCGCGACTTTCGCCTCAGCGCCCTCAAGCGCTTTGAGAAGAAGCCGATGCTGCCCTGGTTCGCCGATCGGATGCCGGACCTGGACTTCAACGACATCTACTACTACATCAAGCCCACGGAGAACCAGGTGAACTCCTGGGAGGACCTGCCTGACGCGATCAAGAACACCTACGAGAAGCTGGGCATCCCCGAGGCCGAGCGCAAGTACTTGGCCGGGGTGACCGCTCAGTACGAGTCCGAGGTGGTCTTTCACCGCAATCGCGAGGACCTCGAGCGCCTGGGCGTGATCTTCTGCGACATGGACACCGCCGTGCGCGAGTACCCCGACCTCGTGCGCCGCTACTTCGGCACGGTGATCCCGCCCAATGACAACAAGTTCGCCGCGCTCAATTCGGCGGTGTGGAGCGGTGGCTCGTTCATCTACGTGCCGCCTGGTGTCAACGTTGATCAGCCCCTGCAGGCCTACTTTCGCATCAACACCGAGAACATGGGCCAGTTCGAGCGCACGCTCATCATCGCCGACGAGGGATCCCAGGTCCACTACGTCGAGGGCTGCTCGGCGCCGGTCTACTCGACGGACTCGCTGCACTCGGCGGTCGTCGAACTCGTGGCCCTGCCCGGATCGCGCATCACCTACACCACGATCCAGAACTGGTCGAACAACGTGTACAACTTGGTCACCAAGCGCGCTCGCGCCGAGGCCGAGGCCCACGTCGAATGGATCGACGGCAACATCGGCTCGCGCTTGACCATGAAGTACCCGAGCGTCTACCTGATGGGCCCCAAGGCCTCGGGCGAGGTGCTCTCGGTGGCCTACGCCGGCCCCGGACAGGTCCAGGACGCGGGCGCCAAGATGGTGCATCACGCCCCCGAGACGACCTCGACGATCATCTCGAAGTCAATCTCCAAAGATGGCGGTCAGACGACGTACCGCGGGCTGGTCAAGGTCGAAGAGGGCGCCACCGGCGCCAAGAGTTTCGTGCGCTGCGACGCCCTGATCCTGGACGAGCAGTCGGTTTCCGAGACCAAGCCCTACATGGAGGTCGGCGAGCAGGACGCGTCAATCGGCCACGAGGCGACGGTCTCAAAGATCGGCGACGACCAGCTCTTCTACCTCATGAGTCGCGGCCTCAACGAGGCCCAGGCGATGGGCATGATCGTCAACGGCTTCATCGAGCCGGTGACGCGCACCCTGCCCATGGAGTACGCGGTGGAGTGGTCGCGCCTGATCGAGCTGCAGATGGAGGGCTCGGTCGGTTGACCGTGCCCGTCGCGGCGCGCGTGCGAGACTGAGACGTGGCCATGCGCGAGGAGTGCAAGCACTTTCAGAGTCGCACCTACGCGTCGGGAGAGGTCGCGCGGTTCTGCGTGTTGGGCAACGCCCCTGACCAGCCGTGGTCGTGCCCGGCGGACTGCACCACCTACGAGCGCCGCTTCGCCGACGTCGGCTGGAGCCACGGCTCCCTGGTGGACCGTCCCGTCGAGACCGCCCCCGAGTCGAACGTGCCCCTCGAGGACCGTCGCGAGCTCCTCGAGGCAGCGAGCGAGATCGTCAACGCCGTCGCGCCCGATCTGATCGACGAGCGTCGCCGCGAGGTGGACGACGCGACGAGCAAGTCGCGCGGCTGGAAGTTCTGGCGCCGCTAGTCGCCGCGAAAGACCGGCGAGCGCCGCTCGGCGAACGCGGACATCGCCTCGGCCAGGTCGTTGCTCTTGAGATACATCGTGTTCCAGCGCGCGACGAAGTCGAGGCCCTCGGCGATCGCGCGCTCGTCGGCCGCGCGCAGCACCGCTTTGGTGCCCTTGACCGCGAGCGGGGAGTTGGCCGCGATGCGTCGGGCGAGATCGTGCGCGGCGCGAAGAACGTCCTCGTCGCTGTCGCCGTGCACCGAGTTGACTAGTCCGATGGCCGCGGCGCGTTCGGCGTCGACGTCCTCGCCGGTGAAGGCGAGTTCGGCGACGTGGCCCGATCCGATGATGCGCGGCAGGCGCTGCAGGGTCCCTAGATCGGCGACGATCGCCACCTTGGTCTCGCGCACGGAGAAGACGGCGCGGCTCGAGGCCAGACGGATGTCGGCCGCGCAGATCAGGTCCACGCCGCCGCCGATGCAGTATCCGTGTACCGCGGCGATGACCGGCACCGCGAGATCGGCGAGTGAGTTGACCGACGCCTGCATCGCGCGCACCGCGGCGTAGGACGAGGCGCTCGCGGCCGCGGGGGAGGGGTGGCTGGCACTGCCAGAGAGTGACGAGCCGAGCTCCTTGAGATCGAGGCCGACGCTGAAGTGCTCGCCGCGCGCGGCGAGCACGACGCAGCGCACTTCGGGGTCCTCGTCGATCGCCGCGCAGGCGCGCGGTAGATCGCGCCACAGGGCGCTGCCGAGGGCGTTGCGCGCCTCAGGTCGATCCAGCCACAGCGTGGCCACGTGCGCCTCGACGGTGAGAGTCAGGACATCGGACGAGAATTCCACGGGTGCCTCCGCGCAAAGCCTAGGCCGGTCGAACGCGAGTGCCCGCCCGGTACACTTGCCACGGCTCAACCACATATGACAACCTTCTCCGACGCCGCCGACAGTTTCCTCGCCCCCTACGGTGCCAGCGACGTCCGCCGTCGCGCCTGGAGCCAGTTCCAGGGGGTTGGACTGCCCACCACGAGTGACGAGGTTTGGCGCTACGCTCCGCTCGAAGGCTTCTCACTCGATCGGTTCAACCTGGTCAGATCGGAA
>JAJYGN010000041.1 GCA_021790675.1 Actinomycetes bacterium | reverse complement strand
GAGGTCGTCGAGTATCTGTTCGACGGCATTCGCCTCGGACGTCGAGGCGGGGACGACTCGCACACAGAGCGGCAGACCGGTGACGTCCACGCAGACGATGCGCTTGGCCCCGTTGGTCCGACCGTAGGGGCCGCCCTGGTTGTGGAAGGTGGCGCCCCCGTTTGAGGCCCCGCGGGCGAGGTGGGTGTCAATGACCACCATCGAGGGCAGCGGGTCCTTTCGGCCGAGAGCTGTGCGCGACGAGGCATGCAGCGATGTGAGAACCCGTGGCCACGTTCCGTTCCTCGACCACCGGCGAAACTGGGACCAGACCCGGGTCCAGGGACCGAACTCCCCTGGCAGGAAGCGCCACTGGCACCCGGTGTGCGAGATGTAGAGCATTGCGTCGACGACGTGGCGCAGGTCATTTCCGTGCTTCGGTCCTCGTTTGGAGGAAACCAGCAGCAATGGTTCCAGTATCTTCCACTGGTCATCGGTCAGGTCACTCGAATAGGCCACGACTCGATGGTGACGGTCGTGGCTCCTGGCGCACACGCCAATTAGGACACACACTCTTAGGGGATCGGCGGAAGCTGGTCGAAGGTGACGTACTCGAAGGTGGGCCCGGCCGGCACGCCCGCGGCGACGCCCTCGGCCACGAGCAGGCGCGCCTGGGAGTCGAGCTGTTCCATCAGACCGATCGCCGCGCCGAAGGCGGGCCCGGTCACCGGTGCGTTGAGCAGGTGGTGCAGCGTCTCGAGCAGGCGCGTGTAGGTCTGGTTGAACTCGTCGTTGAGGCGCGCCACACTCGAGCCCGCGGGGTAGTCCAGGGACGTCGGGCTGTCGGGCAGCGCGTACACGCCCTCGAGGTCGAGGGGCACGGGCTCGCCGTTGTAGGTGTAGCCGTCGGGCGCGCTCGGATCGGCCCGGAGCGTGCGGCCCTCGTAGATCTCCATCAGGCGGTAGTAGTGAGCGACGTCATTGCCGCCGAAACCGGCGATCTCGAGGGGCGAGAGTCCCGTGCCCTCGCCCTGCTCGACGATGACCTCGATCGAGGCCAGCGCGCTCTCGACGTCAGTGACGATCACCGCGCCGTACATCAGATCCGGACCGACCTGATGCGACGGATGCCCGCTGAAGGCGTCGTCGCCCAGGGCGCGAATCGCCGCGGCGATCGAGAGGTAGAACTCGCCGATCGTTACCGAGCCGATCGTGTCTTCCGGGGCGTCGGCCAGGTGGTGGCGGGGCTCTTCGAGCGTGATGAAGGCCGCGAGCTGCGCGCGGTCTAAGCGACGCAGCCCCACGGTCAACTGACCCTCGACGCCGCCGGGCAGCGGGCCCGGATATCTCGGTACGAAGCGCGGCGTGGAGATCGCCGGGTGCCCTCCGAGGGCGGTGAGGACGTTGGCCGCCATCACCATGTGGCCCATCTCCTCGACCGCGACGGACTTGAGGATGCCGGCCGCGCGCGCGTTGCGCTCGCGATCCAGTGAGTAGTACGCGTAGAGGTACGCGGGGATCGTCGCGTGCTCGAGCTCGATCGCCCGCTGCAGCGCCGCGTGGACCCCGCGCAGGGTGGGCGCCGTCGGCGACAATCCCTCGATTTCGCGTTTGTGCAGTCCCATGCCACCTCACTCCGTGCCCGAAGGACAAGTGGCCTGACTATTGCACACGCGCCGGCTTCGCGCACGCGCCGCCGCGGGCGGCATCCGGGGTGAAAGGAATTCACCGATTTGCGATCCACGGGCCGTCGCCGACCCGGCGCCGCGTGTGAATATCGACTCGGCGCCGCGTCGTGGCGCCGCAAGGGGGACACCGTGTACTTCGAGGACCAGTACCTGACCGACGAGCAGCGCATGATGCGCGACACCAGCCGACGCTACGTGGATCGCGTCGTGATCCCCTTCCTCGCCGAGAACCGCATGCGCGAGTGGGAGATGGATCCGAGCGCGCGTCTCGCGCCGCACCTGCTCGAAGAGGCCGACGCCGCCGGGCTGCGCTCGCTCGGCGTTCCCGAGCGCTTCGGCGGCGTGGCCCTCGAGGCGGCCACCGCATCCCAGACCCTGGCCCTCATCGCGACTGAGCTCGCCCGCGGCGACTCGGGACTCGCCGACAAGCTGGTCCAGAACTGGAAGATTGCGGTACTGATCTCGCGCTTCGCGCCCGAAGACCTTCAGGAGTACTGGTTCACGCGCTACATGGCCGAGCCCCAGTTCCTGATGGCCCACTGCCTGACCGAACCCGCTGGCGCCTCGGACCGGTGGCTGCCCTACTCGGTGCCCGAAGTGAACATGAACACCACCGCCGTCCTCGAGGGCGATACGTGGGTGATCAACGGCCGCAAGCAGTTCATCTCCAACGGCTATGACGCGAGTCTCTACGTCGTCTACGCGAACACCAACGACGCGCAGCCCATGTCCAAGGGCACGTCGAGCTTCATCGTGGGCCGCGACACGCCCGGCCTCGAGGTGACGCGCTGCAACGAGACCATCGGCGGACGCTACATGAACAACGGCGAGATCACCTTCACCGACTGTCGCGTGCCGGCGGCCAACCTGCTGGTGCGCGACGACGCCCTCGCCCAGGCCGGAATCTACTTCCGCCCGGGCAAGGTGCTGGTCGCCGCGAAGAGCCTGGGGATCGGCCTGGGCGCCTACGAGGAGACGGTGAAGTTCGTCCACGAGCGCGTCCAGGGTGGGCGCGTTCTCATCAAGCACCAAGCCGTCGCCTCGCGCATCGCCGACATGGCCACGCGCCTCGAGGCGATCGGCGCGCTGTTGCGTCACGCCGCACGAGCCGTTGACGAGTACTCCCCCGACGCCGACGTGCTGTGCAACATGGTCAAGGTCTTCGCCTCGCACGAGATCGTCACGGTCTGTCAGCACGCGATGGAGCTGCACGGCGGATATGGTGCGATGCTCGAGGTCGGCATCGAAAAGTACATGCGCGACGCGTTG
>JAJYGN010000048.1 GCA_021790675.1 Actinomycetes bacterium | reverse complement strand
CAACGCACAGGTGGTAATCGCCGAGCTGCACGCGCGGCGCTAGGTCATGAGGGCGCGCCCGCTGCGGTACCGGCCGCTCGCGCTGGTGCTCGCCGCCACGCTGGCCCTCGCGCCGCCCGTGGGCGCGGCGCTGGCGGGAAGCGGTCACGCGCGACTCGACGCGACGGCCCTGGCGCGCCACGAGCGAATCGCGCCCTTGACGGGACTGCCCGACCCGACGGCGGTGTCGATGCGCCGGTCGGCGCTGACGGTGAAGATCGACAACACGCCGCTCGCCCATCCGCAGTTCGGCATCAACGAGGCCGACGTCGTCTACGAGGAGGTCGTCGAGGGCGGCATCACCCGTTTGGCTGCGGTGTTCAACTCGCACCTGCCCCCCGTCGTGGGCCCGGTGCGCTCGGTGCGGCGAACCGACCGCGAGATTGTCTTTCCCTTGAAGGGGCTCTTCGCGTTCTCGGGCGGCGCGGCCTACGCGCTCGCGAGCATCGCGACGGCCCCGGTCAAGCTGTACGACGAGTCGACGGCGGGCTCGGCCATGTATCGGGACCCCGCGCGCTACGCACCGCACAACCTCCTGCTCGACCCGGTCAAGCTGATGGCGATGGCCGGGCGACCCACCCCGCCGCACCCGATCTTCACCTACGTCGCGAAGAACGCCCCGGCGCGCGGGGCGCCGGTGGGGGCCTTCACCGTGAACTTCCCCGCGGGCTACGCCGTGCACTACGACTGGAACGCGAGGACCGGCTCGTGGGACCGCTCGATCTTCGGCGCGCCGGACGTGACCGCGAGCGGCGCGAGGGTCTCGCCGGTCAACGTGATCGTGATGGACGTCAACTACATCGGCGGGGTGGGCGCGATGGGGGCCGAGGCCAACCTCGTCGGCCACGGACCGGCCATGGTGCTCACCGACGGACGACTGATTCGCGGCTCGTGGTTCCGCTCGGGCGTGGCCAAGACGACCGCGTACCGCACGTCCACGGGCAAGGTCATCGCGCTGCGGCCGGGTCAGACGTGGGTCGAGCTGCTCGGCCCCGGCGAGACGGTGGACCTCTACGCACCGGCTGGGTGAGCCGTCGGCGTATTTCGTAGACTGCCACCATGACGACCCACCCCACTCCTCGAAGCACCGACGTCACCCTCGGCAAGGGCCGCGCGCCCGCGCGCGCGATGCTGCGCGCCATGGGCATGGGCGACGACGACATGGTCAAGGCCCAGATCGGCGTGGCGTCGAGTTGGAACGAGGTGACGCCCTGCAACCTGCCCCTGGAGCGGCTGGCCAAGCGCGCCAAGGTCGCGGTGCGCGACGCGGGCGCGGTGCCCTTCGAGTTCGTCACGATCGCGGTCTCGGACGGCATCTCCATGGGTCACGAGGGGATGCGCGCATCGCTGGTCTCACGCGAGGTCATCGCCGACTCGGTCGAGACGGTGATGCACGCGGAGCGCTTCGACGCGCTCGTGACCTTCGCGGGCTGTGACAAGTCGCTGCCGGGGATGCTGATGGCGGCGGCGCGCCTGGACGTGCCCGCGGTCTTCCTCTACGGCGGCACTATCATGCCCGGGCACCTGCACGGCCAGTCCCTGGACATCACTTCGGTGTTCGAGGCGGTCGGCGCGAACGCGGTGGGCTCGATGAGCGACGACGAGCTGCGCGAGGTCGAGCTCGCGGCCTGTCCCGGCGAGGGTAGCTGCGCGGGCATGTTCACGGCCAACACCATGGCGAGCGTGGGCGAGGCCATCGGCATGTCGCTGCTCGGCAGCGCCAGCGTGCCCTCGATCGACCCCCGGCGCGACCAGTACGCCTACGACTCGGGCCTGGCCGTGGTCAACCTCCTCGACCGGGGGATCACGGCCCGCCAGATCATGACCCGAGAAGCCTTCGAGAACGCCATCGCCGTGGTCATGGCCCTTGGCGGCTCGACCAACGCCGTGCTGCACCTGCTCGCCATCGCGCACGAGGCGCGCGTGCCCCTCGCGCTGGACGACTTCAACACGATCGCGGCGCGCGTGCCCCACATCGCCGACACCAAGCCCCACGGCAAGTACCACATGAGCGACATCGACGAGATCGGTGGGGTGCCCGTGGTGCTCGCGCACCTGCTCGAGCGCGGCCTGCTGCACGGCGACGTGATGACGGTGTCGGGCCGGACGATGGCCGAGAGCCTGGAGGCCTTCGCCGCGCGTAAGCCCGACGGCGACGTGGTCCACGGCGTGGACGACCCGATTCACGACCGCGGCGGCATCGCGGTCTTGCGCGGTTCACTCGCGCCCAAGGGTGCGGTCGTGAAGGTCGCCGGCATCGACAACCTGCACTTCCGCGGCACGGCGCGGGTCTTTGACGGCGAGGACGCGGCCATGACGGCCATCCTCGCGGGCGAGATCCAGCCCGAGACCGTGGTCGTCATCCGCTACGAGGGACCTAAGTCCGGACCCGGTATGCGCGAGATGCTCGCCGTCACGGGCGCCATGAAGGGCGTGGGTCGGGGCAGTGACTCCGCGCTCGTGACCGACGGTCGCTTCAGCGGCGGCACGCACGGCTTCTGCGTGGGCCACGTGGCGCCTGAGGCCCTCGACGGCGGGCCGATCGGTCTCGTCGAGGACGGCGACGTCATCGAGATCGACGTGACGACCAACACCATCGACCTGCTCGTGGACGACGCGGTGCTGGCCGAGCGCGCCACGCGACGCGCGCCCTTCGAGCCGCGCTACACGTCAGGGGTGCTCGAGAAGTTCGCGCGCCTCGTCCAGGGCGCCGAGACCGGCGCGGTCACGTCGCGCTAGAAAACGCGACGCAGCAACCGGGCCACGCTCGCCACGCTCGCCGCGTTCCCCTGTCTTGTGCCGGTTGGCTCCGTGTGCTTAGATTGTCCCGTGACCACGGGCCGCCTGATTCTGGTAGTAGTAGGGGATAGGCACCGGTAGTCACGTATACGCGTTCACCGGAAGCCTCCCAATCGGGAGGCTTTTTTCTTTATATCGA
>JAJYGN010000045.1 GCA_021790675.1 Actinomycetes bacterium | reverse complement strand
GACGGTTGGATAAGTGCCAGCACGATTCCGTCGGCCAAGGCTCGCCGGTGTGTCGAAAGAGACACACGCTGTTAGCGACGCGTCAGCGCCACCGGGGTCGCGTCGAGGGCCTCACGGGCGTGGTAGCTCGAACGCGTCAGCGGCGAGGACTGCACGTGGGCGAGACCGTGAGCCCGCCCGCGCGCGGCCAAGTCGTCGAACTCGGCCGGCTCCCACCATCTCGCCACCGGCAGGTGCTGGGCGGTGGGCCGCAGGTACTGGCCGATCGTGACGATCGACACGCCCATCGCGGCCAGGTCGGCCAGCGTCTCGTCGACCTCCTCGAGCGTCTCGCCGAGTCCGACCATCATGCCGGACTTCGTCGTGAGCCCCGCCGCCTTGGCCCGTGCGAGCACCGTGAGGCTGCGCAAGTAGCCGGCGCTCGGTCGCACCGCGCGCTGCAGGCGCGCCACGGTCTCGACGTTGTGATTGAGCACATCGGGACGCGCGTCCAGGATCAGCTGCAGCGACGACGTATCGCCGCGCAGGTCGCTGATGAGGACCTCGACCATCGTCTCGGGCGAGCGCTCGCGAATGGCCGCGACCGTCGCCGCAATCGCCCCGGCTCCGCCGTCGGCGAGGTCGTCGCGCGCCACACAGGTGATCACCGCGTGGTGAAGCCCGAGTCGCACGACAGCCTCAGCGACGCGCGCGGGCTCGGTGGGGTCGAGTGCGAGGGGCTTGCGCGTGTCGATGAGGCAGAAGCCGCAGGCGCGCGTGCAGCGCTCGCCGTTGACCATGAACGTCGCCGTTCCTGACTCCCAGCACTCGAAGATGTTGGGACAGCCCGCCTCTTCGCAGACCGTCACGAGGCGTAGGTCCTCGGTCAGGGTGCGCAGGCTCTGGAACTCGGTTCCCATGTGGGCGGGGATGCGCAGCCACTCGGGCTTGCGCGCCGAAACCGCCAGACCCGCGTCGGGATCGACACCCGCCTTGCGAAGACGCCGGATCAGGGGCCGCTCACCCGTGTTCTCGGTCGCACCGCGGTCGACGCGCGCGACGTGGGCGCCACCTCCCAGACGCGCGTCGAGCGCCTGGCCGAGGAGCTCCTCGACCTCGAGCGGATCCACGTCGAGCCCCAGCGAGGCGAGGGAGGCGACCGGCTTGTCCGGGATCCCGCACGGCACGATCGCCGTGAAGCCCGCGAGGTCGATCGTCACGTTGAGGGCCACGCCGTGCAGCGTGCGCCGAAACCCGGCGGCGTTTCGCTCGGTGCGCACGCCGATCGCCGCGATCTTCGCGGGTCGACCCTCGAGGTGGGCCCAGACGCCCGGGTACCCTTCGAGCCGCCCGACGTGTCCGAGGCGGCCTCCAGTGTCGAGGTCTGTCACCGTGGCGATCACCGCGTCCTCGAGGCGCGCGACGTGAGCCTTGCCGGCCCCGGGTTCGTCGCTCACAGTCACGATGGCCCAGGCCACGACCTGGCCCGGCGCGTGGTAGGTGACGTCACCACCGCGGTCGGCGTCGATCACGACCGCGTCAAGGGTCTCGGGCGGCTGGAGAAAGCTCGAAGCCTGGGCACGCACGCCGCGGGTGTAAGTCGGCGGATGCTCCATGATCATCACGTAGTCATCCGCGGCGTCGAGCAGCGCGCGTTGGAAGTCGTTGGCCTCTGCGAAGCTCACGCGTCCGAGGTGTCGACGCCGCAGCACTTAGAGCTCGCTCTCCACGTTGAGGCCGTTGAGCAGAGTTGCCACTCGCTCGAGGTACCGGGCGGCGGCGTAGGGCTCGCAGACGCGATGATCGAAGGTCAATCCGAGGACCAGGCGCCGTCCCACCGCGAGGGTGGGGGCGCCCCCGTCGGTGACGACCACGGGCTCGCGGCGCACCGCACCCATCGACAGAATCGCGACCTGAGGCTGGATCAGCAGCGGCACGCTCGCCAGGGAGTGCTCGCTGAGGGGGCCCACCATCGTGAAGGTTCCTCCCATCAGATCGTCCGCGGTCAGCTGGCGAGACGCCACCCGCTCTTCGAGGTCGGCGACGCGACGCGCGAGTGAGCGCACCGTGAGACCGGCCGCCGCGTGCACTACCGGCACCAGCATGCCGTCCACCGCGGCGCGCACGAATCCGATGTTCACGCTGCGGTGCACCACGAGGTTCTCGCCGTCGACGCTCGCGTTGAGGAACTCGAACTCGCCGAGGGCGCGCACCGCGGCGACCGCGACCATGACCTCGTCGACGACGGAGACACCGTCACGCGTGACGCGGCCCGCCTCGTCAAGGCGGTCGAAGACGGCGCCGTCTACCTCGAGAGCGACGTAGCCGTGCGGGGCCGACAGCGCCGACGCCGCCATGTGCTGGCCCATGCGGCGCTGGCCGTGGGTAAAGGGAACTACGACCTCTTCGGTGGGGCCCAGAGCCACGGCCCGCTCGGCGTCGCGACGCGTGATCGCGCCGCCTGGTCCCGTGCCGCGCACGCTCGAGGCCTCAACGAGACCGTCGGCCAGGATGCGCCGCACGACCGGCGACAGGACGAGGCCGGCGACGCCGGGAGCCGGCGACACTGCAGGTGCCGCAGGTACGGCGCTCGTCGGCGCGGGCGCGCTGGCGGGAGATGGCGAAGTCGACGCGGTTGCCGAGGATGCCGACGCCGTCGCGGACTCGTCGATCACGCCAACGCGCGATCCGGTCTCTACGGTGTCACCCTCTTCAGCGATGATCTGCACCAGAACTCCGGCCGCCGGTGAGGGCAACTCGGAGTCCACTTTGTCGGTCGAGACCTCGAGGAGCGGTTCGTCGCGCGCGACGGCGTCGCCCACCTGCTTGAACCATCGGGTGATGATCCCTTCGGTGACCGACTCACCGAGCGACGGAAGTGTGACGTCAACCAACGTGCAGGCCTCGTCCGGCCAGCGCGATGAGCGTCTCGCCGAAGGTCTCGGACAGCGACGGGTGCGGCTGGATCAGTGCCGCGGCCTCCTCGGCCGTCGCCTCCCAGTTGACGGCGAAGTAGCCCGCGCCGAGCTGCTCGGTGACCCATGGGCCGGCCATGTGCACGCCCAGGATCTGTCCGGCGCTGCCGTCGGCGCGCTTCTCCGCGATGATCTTGACCACGCCCTCGGTCTCGCCGATGATCTGGGCGCGGCTGTTGCCGCCGAAGGGGTCCTTCTTGACGACGACCTCGTAGCCCTTCTCCTTAGCCCCGGCTTCGGTCAGACCACAGAAGGCGACCTCGGGGTTCGAGTAGATCGCCCAGGGGACACGGTCGTAGTCGACCGGCACCGCGGCCTCGCCCAGGATCATCTTGATCGTGACGATGGCCTCGGCGAAGGCCACGTGCGCGAGCTGGGGGGTGCCGGCGACAACGTCGCCGACCGCGTAGACGTGGGGGTTGGCCGTGCGCATGTAAGCGTCAGCCACCACGAAGCCTCGCTCGTCGATCTCAACACCGGTCCCCTCGCCGAGGAGACCTTCAGTGCGCGGGCGACGGCCCACGGACATGACGACGAGGTCGACCTTGACGTCCTCGCCGCCCTCGACCGAGACCGCGACGCCGGACTTGGAGACCTTGTGACCGGTGGCCTTGACACCGGTCAGCACCTCGATCCCGCGCTTCTTAAATGAGCGCTGGACCACCGAGACGACCTCGGCATCGCAGCCGGCGAGGATCGTGGGCAGGAACTCGAGGATGGTGACCTTCGTTCCCATGTCCGAGAGCATCGAGGCGAACTCACAGCCGATCGCCCCGCCGCCAATGACCGCAGCGCTCGCGGGCAGGCTGGTGAGGTCGAGGAACTCGTCGGAGGTGACGACCTTGACACCGTCGATGTCAAAGCCGGGCAGGGTGCGCGGCACCGAGCCCGCGGCGAGCACCACGTTGGTGCCCTTCAAGACCGCGCCGGCGTCGGCGCCGTCGAGGACGGTCACGATCTGGTCGGCGTCGAGGCGGGCGGTGCCGTCAAAGAGGGTGACCTTGCGGCCCTTGAGCAAGCCGGTGAGCCCTTTAGTCAGCTTGTCGACGACCTCGTTCTTGCGGTTCTGGGAGACCGAGAAGTCCACCGTGACCTCGCCCGGGTTGATCCCGAAGTTGGAGGCGTGCTCGAGCGTGCGGCGCACGTGGGCGGTCTCGAGGAACTCCTTGGCGGGCACGCAACCGCGCTGGAGGCACGTCCCTCCGACCTTGTCACGCTCGATGAGGCCCACGTTCAGTCCGGCGGCCGCCCCGTAGAGAGCCGCGGCGTAGCCGCCGGGCCCACCACCGATAATCACAACGTCGAACTGCTGGACCTCTGGAGCCACGGGTGTTCCCTTCGCTTGAGTCGTAGACCAAGCGAAATCCTAATGTTTGCTGGCAGAGCCGTTCCGCTCACGAATGCGAGCCGCGCTGGGTGTCGGCCGCCAGAGTGGCCAGAGAGTCCACGAAGTCGTTCATGGGATCACCCGAGTGGCCCTTCACCCACGTGAAGTTGACCTCACGGTCGCTCTCGAGGGCCAGAGCGAAGAGCTCCTCCCAGAGGTCACGATTGGCCACCGGCTGGCCCTGGGAGTTCTTCCACCCGCGTCGGCGCCAGCCCACGTACCACTTGTCGTTAAAGCACTTCACGACGTAGGAGGAGTCGCTGACGATCTCGACGGGGCCATCGGGGCTCGAACGCAGGGCCTCGATGGCCGCGCGAACCTCCATGCGCTGATTCGTGGTGTGCGCCTCGGCGCCGCTCGCGTAGCGGTCCTTACCCTCGGCCCACGCCCAGCCTCCGGGACCGGGGTTACCGCGGCAGGCGCCGTCGGTATGAATTCTTTTCATATATGGCGAGTGACCCACGCGTCCGGATCGTTGGTGAAGCGTGTCACCGCCGTGGGCAACTGCCCGCGCAGCACCTGGGCGAGGGTGACGTGCTCGAGCACTTCGCGTAGCGCGGCGCGCACCGCGACCCACACGTCGCGCAGATGCTCGGCCTCGCCCTCGTAGACGACGGTCTCTGGCCGCATGCCCCGCACGCCGGCCATCGGGCCGGTCACCGCGCGCAGCACGTCCGCGACCGTGATCGTGGCGGGGTCCCTCGCCAGGCGGAACCCGCCCTCGGGGCCGCGTTGGCTGGTGACCAGTCCCCCACGGCGAAGGTCCGAAAGGATCGCCCCGAGGAACTTGGCTGGCAGATCCTGCTGGCGCGCGAGGTGCTCGGCGCTGACGGACTGCTCGCTGGAGGCGAGGGTCAGCAGAGCCCGCACCGCGTATTCGGCCTTGGCGGGAATCTGCATACGCCCATTCTGCACTACTGGGGCTACGAGGGCGTCCAATCGCCAACTCCTAGTGTGGATCCGGTGCACGACCTCTCCAACCGGCGTCTCTACTTGTGTGTCAGCATTCGCGACGACGCGTCTGACTTCTTGCCCGCGGTGCTCGCGGGCGGCGTCGACGTCGTTCAGTTACGCGAGAAAGTCCGCTCCGACGAGGATCGACTGGCCGCGGCGCGTGTGATGCTCCCGATCTGTCGCGACTTCGACGTGCCCTTTGTCATGAACGACTCGCCCGAGCTCGCCCTGGCGAGCGGAGCCGACGGCGTCCACGTCGGCCAGGACGACGTGAGCGTGGCCCGGTGCCGCGAGCTCCTCGGCGAGGCGTCGATCGTCGGCCTCTCAACCCATGCGCCTGCGGAGTTCGACGCGGCCCTCACCCAAGCGGCCAGCTACCTCAGCGCCGGGCCGATCGTTCCCACTCCGACCAAGCTCGGGCGAGCGGGCACCGGGATCGACTACGCGCGCGACTGCACCGCGCGCAGCGACCGGCCCGTCTTCGTAACCGGCGGGGTCAACGCCGACAACATCGGCGACCTGGTGCGCGCCGGACTGCGCCACTTCGTTGTGGTGAGAGCGCTCACCGAGGCCGCGGACCCGGCGCGCGCCGCGCGCACACTGCGACACTCTCTCGACGAGGCCCTCGCCGCGCTCTAGCGGTGACGGTCCAGCCAGCCGAGCAGCGTGGCCACCATGCGCGGATCGGCCCGCAGCTGATGTCCCGCACCCTGGATGAGGCGAAGTTCGGCCCGCCCGTCGGCGGCCGCGACGAGATCTCGCGCATCAGACACCGGCACCTCCTGGTCCTCGGTACCGTGTCCCACCAGCAGACGCCGCGGCGGGATCTTCGCGATCGCGCCCAGAGGGTCGATCGCGAGCACGTCGCGATAGAGCTCCTCGGCGCCGAGCAGCTCCTTCTCGTCGGCGACCACGCCGGCGACCTGCACGGCAGCGCGCAATTCCTCGGGCGAACCGCACCAGGGCTCAAGGTGCGCCGGCGCAGCGAAGGTGGCCACGCCGCGCACGCGTTCGTCCTCGGCCGCGCAGGCCAGGGCCAGCGCGCCGCCAAATCCGAACCCAGCGAGCGAGATGCGCTGCTCGTCCTGAGTCATGCGCGTGATGATGCGTCCGAGGTCCTGGCGCCACTTAGTCGCCGAGAAGGTCCCCTGGCTTGCTCCCACCCCCGAGAGGGTGCCGGTCGCCACCGTCCAGCCCGACTCCGTGGCGAGGTGCGTCGCCAGCTCCGGCAACAGCCCGGCGGCCTGGCGGCCCATGCCCATGGCCCGCGGCAGGCCGTGCACCAGGATTAAGACGTGGCCCGCCACCGGGCGCGAGTTAGACGTGGCGATGCGAAGATCCAACACCGAAGAACCGCTGTCGAACTGTTCGTGGGCGAGCACGTCGCCTTAGATGCCCAGTCGCTGGGCCAGCAGCTCGCGGTGATACGCCGGGTCGCCGAGGAACAGCTCTGAAGACTTGGCACGCTTGAAGTAGAGGTGCGCGTGGTGCTCCCACGTGAAGCCGATGCCGCCGTGGATCTGGATGTTCTCCGCGGCGCAGTGGAAGTAGGCCTCAGAGCAGAACGACTTGGCGAGGCTCGCGGCCACCGCCAGCTCGTCGTTGACCTCCTGGGCCGCCCACGCGGCGTAGTAGGCGGCGGACTTGGCCGACTCCACGTCGAGGAGCATGTCCGCGCACTTGTGCTTGATCGCCTGGAACGACCCGATGGGTCGACCGAACTGGATACGCGTCTTGGCGTACTCGACGGCGTTGGTCAGAACGCGCTGGGCACCGCCAACCTGCTCGGCGGCGAGCGCCGCCGCCGCGATCTGGAGGGTGGTCACCAACCCGTCGAGGGCGCCGCCTTCGACTCCGATCAGCGCGCCGGGCACGGCCTCGAGCACGAGGCGGCTCTGCTTGCGCGTCTGGTCCATCGTCGGCAGCAGCTCCCTGGTCAGTCCCGGCGCGTCACCGGCCACGGCGAACAGCGAAAGGCCCGCCTCGGTCATCGCCGGCACCAGGATCAGCGACGCCAGTGACCCGTCGGTCACGTAGCTGCGCACGCCCGACACCCGCCAGCCGTCGGGCCCCGAGATGGCCGTGGTCGAGGTGGCCGCTAGATCCCAGCCACCGGCGTCATCGGTCAGGGCGAGCGTGGCGATGACCTCGCCACTCGCGATCCCGGGCAGATACGTCGCCTTGTCGGCGTCGCCGCCAACCTGGAGGATCGCGTTGGCCGCGAGCGCGACGCTCGAGAAGTACGGCGCGCACAGCAGCGATGCGCCCATCTCCTCGAAGACCACGTAGAGCTCGACCGGGCCGTATCCCTGGCCGCCGTACTCCTCGGGGATTCCCAGACCCTGGAGGGCCAGCTCGTTGGCCATCTGAGCCCACACCGCCGGGTCATATCCCTCGTCGGTCGCCATCAGGCGACGCACCTCGGTCTCGGGAGACTTCTCATCGAGGAAGCGCCGGACCATCTTGCGCAGTTCTTCCTGTTCCTCGCTGAAACCAAAGTTCATGGCGTCCCCTGTCGTTACCGGGCGGTATCACCAGCGACACTAGCCAAACTCGCCGGCCCGTCAGCGTGGCACTCTTAAAGGGTGGACAACGTCGATCTCGTCTGGAGCGACGCCGCCGCCGAGGTGCACCGCTTCGTCGTCGGCCCCCTCGCCAACAACGTTTACGTGGTGCGCTGCCGACGAAGTGGCGTGGCGACCCTGATCGACGCGGCCAACGAGCACGAGCGCCTCGTGCGCGTGGCGCGCGCACTGGGCGTGGCCTCGGTGCTCGAGACCCACGGACACTGGGACCACATCGGCGCGGTCAATGAGGTGCGCCTCGCGGGCATCGACGTCTGGGTCCGAGAGGAGGACTCCTCGCTGCTGCCCAGCTACGACCATCTCCTCGACGACGACACGCTGCACCGGGTGGGCGACCTGCGCCTGCGCGTGCTACACACCCCCGGGCACACACCGGGCTCGGTCTCGTTCTACCTGGAGGGCACACCCCTGCTCTTCACCGGCGACACCCTGTTTCCGGGCGGACCGGGTAACACGACCTTCGAGGGGGGCGACTTCGCCACGATCATCCGCTCGATCGAGCAACGGATCTTTCGCGTCTACGGCGACACCACGATCATCTGGCCCGGCCACGGCGCTCCCTCGACCCTCGGCGCGGAGCGCCCACACTTCGAGGAGTGGATCGAGCGCGGCTGGTGACGGATTGGAAAGAAGGTCGTCACCGGTAGGATCAAGCGCGTGTCTACGGCCCTCCTAGAACTGCGCGACCTGCACGTCGAGGCCGACGGAGCCCCGATCCTGCGCGGCGTCTCACTCGTCGTCAACGAGGGCGAGGTCCACGCCCTGATGGGACCGAACGGGGCCGGCAAGTCGACCCTGGCAAACGTGATCATGGGACATCCGGGGTACCAGGTCACCGCCGGCGAGATCTTCTTGCGCGGCGAGAACATCGCGACCTGGACATCGGACGAGCGCGCGCGCCACGGCATCTTCCTCGCCTTCCAGTACCCCGAGGCCATCAGCGGCGTCTCGGTGATCCAATTTCTGCGACAGGCGATCGCCGCGCGCAAGGGTCTTGAGGAGCTGAGCGTTCTCGAGGTGCGTCTCGACCTCGCCGAGTGGATGGACCGCCTCGGCATGGACCCGGCTTTTGCCGAGCGCCACCTCAACGAGGGCTTCTCCGGCGGAGAGCGAAAGCGCAACGAGATCCTCCAGATGGCCCTGCTCGAGCCGGTTATCGCCCTGCTCGACGAGACCGACTCGGGCCTGGACATCGACGCGCTGCGCGTGGTGGCCCGCGGCGTGCGCACGGTGCGCGAGGAGCACCCGGCGATGGGCGTCCTGCTCGTCACCCACTACGTGAAGCTGCTCGAGGAGATCGAGCCCGAGCAGGTGCACATCCTCGTCGACGGGCGCATCGTCGAGTCCGGCGACGTGAGCCTGGCCACGCGCATCGAAGAGGGCGGCTACGACTCGTGGCGCGCGGTGAGCGCATGACGAGCTTCAACGCCCGCGCGGTGCGTGCTGACACGCCCATGATGAAGCGGGACGTGAACGGTCGGCCTCTCACCTACCTCGACTCGGCGTCGTCGAGCCTGCCGCCGCGCGCGGTCATCGAGGCGATGAGTCGCTACTACGAGCTGCACCACGCCAACGTTCACCGAGGTGTCTACACCACCGCAAACGAGGCGACCGAGATATTCGAGGGCGCGCGCGTGGCCGTCGCCGACTTCATCCACGCGCCCGGGGGCGCCGACGAGGTCGTCTTCACCCACGGCACCACTGAATCGTTCAACCTCCTCGCCAAGAGCTGGGGCGCCGCCAACCTGCGCGAGGGTGACGTCGTGCTGGTCAGCGAGATGGAGCACCACGCCAACATCGTTCCGTGGTTCCAGCTGCGCGAGATCAACGGGATCGAAGTGCGCTTCATCCCCGTGGACGACGACTATCGCCTCGACCTGACCGACATCGACCGGCTGATGGAGGGCGTGCGCCTCCTCTCGGTGACGGGCATGTCCAACGTGCTCGGCACGATCAATCCGCTGGGTGAGCTGGCGGCGCTCGCGCACCGCCGCGGTGCGCTCTTCGCGGTTGACGGCGCCCAGTCGATCGCCCACCTGCCCACCGATGTCGCGGCCCTCGACATTGACTTCCTCGCCTTCTCGGCCCACAAGATGCTCGGGCCCACCGGGCTGGGCGTCTTTTGGACCCGCCGCGAGATCCTCGCCGACATGCCACCGTTCCTCGGCGGCGGCGGGATGATCCTCGACGTGCGCACCGACGGCTACACCCCCGCTGGCGGTCCCACGCGCTTCGAGGCCGGCACCCCGGCGATCGCCGAGACCGCCGGGCTCAGCGCGGCAATCCGCTACCTGGGCGGATTGGGCATGGACAACGTGGCCGCGCACGAACACGAACTCACGATCGACGCCCTCGAACGCCTGGAGAAGGAGTTCTCCGGACGCGTGCGTGTCATCGGCCCGGCGGACGCCACCTCGCGTGGCGGCGTGCTGAGCCTCGACGTCGAGGGCGTGCACCCCCACGACGTCGCCCAGATCCTCGACCAGTACGGGGTCTGCGTGCGGCCCGGTCACCACTGCGCCAAACCCCTGATGCGCCGCTTCGGCCTGGCGGCCACCGCGCGAGCCTCCTTCGGCCCGTACTCGTTGACCTCGGACACTGACGTGCTGATCGAAGCGCTCGGCGAGGCCGTCTCACTCTTCGGATGACGATGTCCAATCTCGACGACCTGTACCGCGAGATCATCCTCGACCACTACCGCACCCCGCGAAACCGCGGCGCGCTCGACAGCCCGCCCGCCGTGCGCGTCGAGGGCTTCAATCCCCTGTGCGGCGACGAGCTGGTGCTCTATCTCGTCGTCGACAACGGCGTCGTCACCGACATCAAGATGACCGGGCACGGCTGTTCGATCTCCCAGGCCTCCTCGTCGCTGATGAGCGTGGCCGTCAAGGGCAAGAACCTCGACGAGGTCGAGACGGTGATGGAGCGCTTCAAGGAGATGATGACCTTGAAGGAGCGCAGCCTCGACGAAAACGGCGAGGCCGCCCCGTTGGACCTGCGCAACCTGGGCGAGATTGCCGCGCTCGCGGGTGTGGTGAAGTTTCCGGTGCGCATCAAGTGCGCCACCCTCGCCTGGAAGACCCTGGCCGAGGCCGTGGCCGAGGCCGAGGCCGAGGCCACGTAGAACTAGCCCTACGGAGTGCAGGGAACCGGGTCGAAGTACTGCAGGCCTTCGGGCGGCTGGGTGGTCGTGGTGGTCGCGTGGGCCCCCGACGTGGATCCCGCGCTCGTCGTGCTGTGATGTGTCGCGACAGTCGTGGTCGTCACGGGGATGACCGGGGGCATCGGCGTCTGCAGGGCTGTGTTGGGCGGCGGGTTCGTGGGCCGCATCAACTCGCTGCCGAAGATGCTCGTGAGCATCTGCTGGGCCGCGGGCTCCTGGACGAACTGCACGTCGCCGACCGAACTCGTGGCCCCGATCGTGGGCAGGGTGAAGGTCTTCATCGCGTTGGGGTTGAGGTTGTGGAACTTGATGGCCAAACCAATGAGCTCGTTGAGTGAGAAGTTCTGGTCCAGCGTGATCCCCTGGGGGATCTTGGAGAGGAACGAGTTCAGCGTCAAGGGGTTGTAGATGCTCTTGACGCGACTCAGCAGCGCGCGCAAGAAGGCGTTCTGGCGCTGAATGCGGCCAAAGTCGCTCGTGACGTCGTAGTTCCACTGGCCGTTCTGGTACCAGTAATAGTGGCGGCTGCGCGCCACCGCCAGGGCCTGGAAGCCCGTCACCAGCTGACAGCCCGCGTGAGGGATCTTCAAGCCCGAGTAGGGGTCCTTCGCCGGGTAGGGGAAGTCGAGGTACACCCCGCCCACGGCGTCCGCGGCGTTGATCAGTCCGGCGAAGTTGACCTGGACGACGTGGCTGATGGGAATACCGAAGTTCGCGGTGATGGTCTGAGCCAACAGGGACGGCCCGTTGCCGTAGTTGACGTTGATGCGGTTGAAGCGGCCGAAGAGGGACTGGTTGGCGAGGAGTGTCACCATCGTGTCGCGCGGGATCGAGAGGATGGTGATGGTGCCGGCCGTGGGGTCGACGTGCATGATCTTGACGACGTCGCTACGCTGTCCGGCCGCCTGACCCGTGGTCGCGCCGCTCTGACGCGCGACGAGGCCCGTCAGTCCCGCTCGCGAGTCCGAGCCGATGGAGAGGATGTTGAAGGGCTGGCCCGGAAGCCGCGCCACCTCACCAGCGACGTTGACCTTGGAGATCTGGCTGAAACGCCACTGGGCGTAGAGGTAGCCGCCGCCGATCAGCGCAACGAGCAGGCCCGCGACCACGATCCCTGAGATGATCACGTAGCGGCGCCGGCGCGTACCCTTGTGCCGAGTCTTCTTCGGCGTCACTCCCGCGCGACGATCGACCGCCTCGCCTAGTGCGCGCAGTCGCTCCTCGTTGGCGAGGGCTCTTGAGGCCGCGGTTGACTTTTCGGAGCGGCCCCGCGCACTGTGACGTCCATCGGCCATTCGACGATTCTACCCTTCAGCGAATTCTCGACTAGAGCAACGCCCGAAAGGGCTCGTACCCATCGCGCTCGAGGACCTCGGCCAGCTCGGGGCCGCCGGTGGCCACAACGCGCCCGGCGCTGACCACGTGGATCATCGTCGGGGTCAACTCGTGCAGCAGGCGCCGGAAGTGCGTGATCGCGAGGATCCCACATCCCCACTCGCGCGTCGCCGCGTCGAGACGTCGCGCGACGGCCCCAAGGGCGTCGACGTCGAGCCCCGAGTCGATCTCGTCAAAGACCGCGAAGGCTGGCCGTAACACGCCGATCTGGACGACCTCGGCCCGCTTGCGCTCGCCCCCGGACAGGTCGACGTTGACGAATCGATCGAGCAGCTCGTTGCGCAGCCCCACCTGAGCCGCCTCGTCGGCCATGCGCGAACGCAGGCCTTCGCTCGAGGCGCCCGCCGCCGCGAGCAGGTCGAGGGGGCGCACCCCGGGGATCTCGAGCGGCTGCTGGAGGGCGAGGATCAGCCCGGCGCGCGCGCGTTCACTGGCCGACAGGGCGAGCAGGTCGACACCGTCGAGGGTCACCGACCCACCGGTGACCACGTAGCCAGGCCGTGCCGCGAGCGCGTGGGCCAGCGTCGACTTGCCCGACCCGTTGGGTCCCATGATGACGTGCACTTCGCCCGAGTCCATGGCCAGGTCGAGTCCGCGAAGGACCTCCTTGCCGGCCACCTCGACGCGCAGGTCGTCAATGACGAGTCTCACCAGGTCACCTCCACGCGCCCGTCGCGAATCGTGACGTCGTAGCGCACCACCGGCTTGGTGGCGGGCAGGGAGAGCGGCTCGCCGCTCACGAGGTCGAACATGGCGCCGTGACGCGCGCACTCGATCTCGCGGGTGTCGGCGTCGACCTCGCCGTCGGAGAGCCAGAAGGCCTCGTGGCTGCAGCGGTCGTCGAGCACGTAGACGTCGTCTTCAATGCGCACGACCACGAGCTCGCGGTCCTCGAGTCGCACCGCGCGCGCCGCGCCAGAGGTGAAGTCGCTCAGCGCGCCGATGTCGTGGACTTTCACGCGCTCACCTCGACGGTGTCAAGAGCGGCGTGAACGTCGGCCTCGACGAGCGCGGCGACGTCGGCGGGCAGGGCCACCATCATCTCGTTGAAGAACCCCTGGATCATCAGCCTCTCGGCGACGCCGCGCTCGACGCCGCGCGACTCCAGATACCAGCGCTGCATCTCATCAAGCGGTCCGACGCTGGAAGCGTGCGCGCAGATGACGTCGTTCTCGCGGATCTCCAGGTTCGGCACAGAGTCGGCGTGCGCGCTCGGCGCGAGCAGCAGGTTGCGATTCGTCTGACGGGCGTCTGTGCGCTTGGCGCCGCGCTCGATTTCGATGAGCCCGGTGTAGATCGAGCGCGAGTGGTCGGCCACGGCGCCCTTGGCCAGCAGAGTCGACTGCGTGCGCGGGGCCACGTGAAACTGTCGCGTGCGAAAGTCGTGTACCTGCTCTCCCGTGCCGAGGTACGTGGTGCGCAACTCGTTCGACGCACCGCTCGCGCGCATGATCGCGTCGTTGCGAGAGCGGTCGTAGTGCGCGCCGATGCCGACCACGGCCTGACGAAGGCGCGCGTCGCGCTCGAGCACGCCGGTGGAGCGCGCCACGTGCCAGGCCGAAGGCGCCAGGCGCTGATAGGTCACCATCTGCAGCGACGCGTTCTCGCCGACGTGGAACTCGCTGAGGGGCACGACCAGGGCGTCCTCTCCCCCTTCCAAGTACTCGACGATCGCCGCGTTCGCGCCGCGCCCGACGTCGACGTGCAGGCGCGTGAACGACGTCGAGGAGTTCGTGACGTTGAGGATGATGAGCGGTCGCTCGAGCGCGACGCCCGCCGCCACCGAGACGACCACGGTCGCCGGGGCGAAGGCCGCGTTGAGCAGCGCGAAGGCGTCGCCGGCGTAGCGCTCCAGGGGAGCCTCGCCGGTCAGACTCGACTCCGCGTCGGTGGTGGCGATCGCCACCCCCTCAATCTCCGGGGACTCGACGAGGAAGCCGTCGACAACGCGCACGACGTCACCGCGCGCGGCGAGGTGCTCGGCGAAGTCCGACTGCGGACCCGCGTGGGGGCTCGTGACCAGGTTGAACCGATCGAGTGAGAAGCCTTCGAGCGGAGCGTAGCGCCAAACCTCGTCACTCGTGGTGGGCAGTCCCACCCCCTGGAACTGGCTCCAGGCGCGACGGCGGA
>JAJYGN010000098.1 GCA_021790675.1 Actinomycetes bacterium | reverse complement strand
TCCATGGATCAGTTGAAGAGTGACGCACTACCTCCGGCGAAGGTTGCCCTCACCAAGGTCAAATGACAAGATGGTCACGCATCGAGAAGTGCTCCATCGGAGTTACACCACTCGGCGGGACGTGATCAGAGAGTCAGACCACCCGGCTCGTCGAAGTGCTTCTTCAGCATCTTGGTGTCAGACATACCAACCTCCACTTCGGGAGTGGTCACCGCCCCACCCTGAGGCGGTGGCTCTGCTTCCATTTCGACGCTAGGACGGACCCGAGAACTTGTCCAATCGGCTCGCGGTATCGCCCCGATCGGCTCTGGCTAGCCCAGTTCCTCGCCCCCCGAGAACTGGCTGTGATACAGGTCGAAGCCCCCACGGCAAAGTTGGTTGGTGGAGGAGTAAGGCAAATAGCCTCTCCGCCAGCCGTCTTCTACGCCGTGGTTTCTCCTACGCGCCGACCAAGGTCAGCGTTTCGGTTGACGCTTCATCGGGGTGAGCCTTGACGACGAGCTTGCGCCGCTTTGGTCTTACCTCCCCTCCACGTCCAGCCACGGAGCGTGTCCCCGCGGAGGTGGGTTGACTGGTGCACCTGGCCAGGTTGATCGCCGCGTTGTGGTCGCGGTCCATCGTGAGACCACAAGTCTCACAGTGATACGTCCTGATCTCCAAGGGCAGCTTGGCTTTCACTGCCCCACACGAGCTGCAGGTTTTACTTGACGGGAAGAATCGATCGGCCCTGACAACGGTCGAGCCGTACCAGGTGGCCTTGTACTCGAGCTGGCGGACGAACTCTCCCCAGGCGGCGTCACTGATGTGAGTGGCGAGGGTGTGGTTCTTTAGCATCCCTTTGACGTTGAGGTCCTCAACGACGATGCGGTCGTAGTTCTTCGCGAGCATCGTGGTGGTCTCGTGGATGAGGTTGCGCCTCGCGTTGGCGATATCGGCGTGGACGTTCTGGACTCGCTGGTTCGCACGGCGCCACCGGTTCGACGGGGCGACCCCCTTTCGAGGTCCGCAGCGACGAGAGGCCACGCGCTGGGCTCGGGCCAGCCGTGCCTGGCGCGATTGGTAGTGCCTCGGGTTCGCCACGGAGAGGACCTGCGTGCCGTCAGGCGTGGCGCCGGTGTAGAGAGTGGTGAGCCCCACGTCGATGCCGATCACCCGCGCGGGTGATCGTGGTGCGGGGATGACCCGGCTCATCTCGGCGGTGAAGGCGAGCGTGTAGTTTCCCCGGCGCTCGGTGACCGTGACCGACAGGATCCGGGCACGACCGCGCTCGAGGTGGCGGTAGAGCTTGCGCATCGACTCGTAGGTCTTGATATCACCGATGCGACTGAGTCGCACGTGGTGTGAATCAACGAGGCGGGTGGAACCGCCGGCCAGAGTGAAGGACTCACTTCGTCCCTTGGACTTGAACGCGGGTACTCGCGTGCGTCCGGCGAAGTAGTTGGCGAAGGCCTGGGCGAGGTGCAGCTGCGCGTAGTTGTAGGTCGACGAGGCGTTATCGGTGAACCATGGCGCGGACTCTGCTCTGCGCTCGTACCAGAGCTTCTGGAGGTCCAACTGGCGAGTGCCGAGGTAACTCTCCCGGGTGACTTCTTCACCGGACTCCTTCTTGTCCCGGTTCTCCTTCCAGTTCGCGAGGACAACACCCAGCAAAAAGTTGTGACAGAACCGCGATGCCCCCGTGTGACTCGCGAGCAGTGCACGTTGCGCCGGTGTGGGGTCGAGCAGATACGAGAAGCCCTGGTGAATCATGGTGAATGTCGCCTCGGGCATGCGATCAGTATCGCCCCGGGGTGTGACGTATTTGCCTTACTCCTTCACCAACCAACTTTGCCGCGGGGTGGTCGAAGTAAACGCCGCGACGCGCGAGGAGGTCCTCGTGGCTGCCGTGTTCGACGATGCGACTCGCGGCCATGGCGATGCGCGACGCCCAGTACACGGCGACGATGGCCACGCCACCGATCGCCAGGGTGATGGCGAGCATCGCCGCGCCGGTGCGCAGGATGTAGCCCAGGTTGCCCGTCACCACCCCGTTGTTGATGATCGCCGCGTTGAGGTTGGTCAGGTAGAGATTGCCCACGGTCTGGGCCACCAGGAGCACCACCACGAGCGCGACCGACCCCGTGCGACTACGAAGATACGTGCGCATCAGGCGAGTGAGCATTCACCGCCCACTTTAAGAGTGTCTCGACGTCCTCTTCGGACTCACAACGGGCCGAAAGTCGGTTCGTGGAGGTGCGCCGGCTCTCGGCGGCCGCCGACGCTCAGGCTGCGGGTAGCGACTGGCGCGGCGTCACGTGGCGCAGCCTCGTGAAGACGACGATGTTGGACTCGTAGTGCCCCGTTTGGTGGTCGAAGGCGCCGCCGCAGGTCACAAGCTGCAGGGCCCTCACGCCGCGAGAAGCGTAGACCAGAGCGTCGGGGAAGTCGTTCTTCGAGTACTGCACGACCCCGGTGACGGCGAAGGTCGCACGCACTCCGTCAGCGAGTGTCACGTTGACGCTGTCTCCGACCGCCAGGGACCGCAGCCGGAAGAACACGCCCGGACCACGGTAGGAGTCGACGTGGCCGAGGATGACCGATGACCCGATCTGTCCGGGTGTCGGACCGAGATCGAACCAGCTCGCGTAGGCGGTCGAGTTGGGAACCTGTACCTGTCGATTCGCCTGCAGACCTACCTCGCCGAGGCGGGTCGACACACCGATCGAGGGGATAGAGAGTTCGACCGGTCGCGACGACGCCACCGGCTGCGGTGCGCTGCGAACGTGCGTCGTGGGCACCGGATTCGGACCACTGCGCACGGGCGTCGTGGACACCGGGCTGGTCCCGGCGACGACGACGACCGGCGGCTGATGGCGCGGCAGCAGACCCCACAGCGAGATCGTCGCGACAGCCAGTGCGGCTGCCGCGACGATCCACCACATCGTTTCGCGTCGAACGGATCGACTACGAGCCAATGTTGTCTTCGCTAGAGGATCCATCGGCCGTTACACGGCGTCGACGGGCGGAGATCGCCATGACGCCCGCGGCGATCATGAGAGCGGCGCCACCGAAACCGAGCAAGTCACGCGGCGTCGGTCCCGACGTCGCAGTTCCGCCAAAGCCCGTCTTGGGCGCGCCCAACGGGATGACCGGAACAGTGGTGCGCGACGTGGGCTGCGTGGTCGGTGTCGAGACGACCGTGGTGGTCGTGACCGGAACCGTCGTGGTCGTGACCGGAACCGTTGAGGTCGACGTCGTCGTTGACGTCGTGGTCACGTTCGAGCACGCGGGCACGGTGATTCGGTTGGAGTCAAGGGTGACCGCACCGGTGCGAGCGAGCACGCGACCGCTCACGGCGGCCCCCGTGTCAAGAGTCACCGAAGTCTGCGCCTCGATCGTGCCGGCGAAGGAGCTCGTCGAACCCAGAGTGGCCGAACTGGTGACCTGCCAGAACACGTTGCAGGCCGATGCCCCGTTCTCAAGGACCACGGAACTGCCAGGGGCGGTGGTGAGAGCGCTGGGCACTTGGAAGATGAACACGGCGTTCGAATCGCCGCCGCCATTCAAGGTCAGGGTTCCCGTGATTCCCAAGCTCGAGGGCGCCTGATAGACGCCCGGAACGAGCGTGGAGCCACCAAGGTCACTCAGGGTCGTGGTCGCGGGTGTCCGGCTCTGCGTGTCGAGGTACGCGGTGGTCAGCGCGCCCTGAGCGGCGAGCGCCAGTGCGTTGTTGACGTTCGTCGTGCCGGTGCTCTGCACGCCGGGGGGAAAGCCAGTGATCGAAGTGCCGGGAGCGAGCCCGATATCACCCGAAACGACGGAAGAACCGGTGTTCGTGATGGTCGAGCCCGCCAGAATGGCGTAGGTAGACGCGGAACCGAGGTTGACCGTGACCGTCGCGGCATTCGCCGGGGCGGCACTCAGGCCGAGAAGCATCGCCGCGACGAGGCCCGCGGCCCCGACGCCGAAGAGCGAACTGCCGCGACGTCGCAAGCGCCCAATCGAGGACAAAATCCTCGGCGGACGGGCGTTCGCGAGACTGTGTTTGGGAAGAAAAGTCTTTTTCATGGTGAATCCCTTCGTACTGCTCTTGTCCCGCTGTCGAGTGCGGGATACCACAACTTCCACTGCAACCACGGGTGAATCGATGTGAACAGCGATCTCGACGTCGCTGAACCAATTGGCCCCGCTAGCGCACCATCAGGTAGATGATGACCACGAGCAGGACGATGATGACGGTCCCGGCCTTGATGCGCACGATCAGTACGTCCCGTGCGGGGCGAACGTCGTGCGATCATCGATGACCCGACTCGCCATCACCACTTCGGCCAGGAGCTCGCGGCGGATTCGCTCCGCCACGGACTCGCTGCGCACCAGTGGGCTACTTGGTCTGTTCATGAACCGAACTCGTATTGCCGGATCCGTCGGTGACGACGCGATCGAGCGAGTGTCGACTGGAGCCGACCGAACCGCGCGACACGCCAAAGACAATGGACGAGGCGACGAATCCGAACACACCCAGCACCATGAGGATCACGCCAACGGTTGACATGCGAAAACCGTGGCCCTGATACGTAATTGCCCAGTACATGATGGCGCCGATGCCGGTCACCAGTGCACTAAGTACCATTCCGGGAAGTCCCATTTTGCTCTCTTCACTATTTCCCAACGAATGTTGGGTGAAGGAGGCGAGGTCTTGACGTCCTTGACGTGACCCTACCGTGACCTTCCGATTACCAATCACAACTCTTCGCGGGCCGCACCCGGCGTGATCAGGTAGCGAGCGGGGGCTTAGGTCGAGCGAGATCATCGATCATCAGTGCTCCGGCGACGATTCGTGCCGCGACGTCGGTGAGGCGCTCGTTGTGGTTGCGTGCGTGCGCTCGCAGTCCGGCGAAGGCCTGGTCCATGTCGCACGTGGTGGCCTGACTGATCATTCCCTTAGCCTGTTCGATGATGATCCGACTGTTGAGAGCGTTACTCAACTGGTCATTGAGCAGTCTCGAGTTCAGCGACGTTTGGTGCTGGAGGATTGCGATGGTGGCGACGTCGGCGAGTCCCTGGGCCACGACAATGTCGCTCTCGTCCAGGGCGCCCTCGTTCGATCGAAAGAGATTGAGCGCGCCGATCGTTCGTCCCCGCAAACGCATGGGCAGACAGTGCACCGAGTGGAATCCCTGGGCCAGAGCCCGAGGAGTGAAGTGCGGCCAGCGCTCGTCCGGCTCGGTGAGCGCGATGTCGACCACCGCGACGCCGCCGATGTAGCAGTCGACGCACGGTCCCTCGTTGGCCTGGATCTGGAAGAGTTCGAGCACGCGCATGGACTCGCTCGATGACGCCACGAACTGCAGCTCGCCACCGGGCAGGGCGAGCATGACCCCTGCGGCGTCGACGCCGATCGCCTCCACGCAGCGATCGCTCATCACGGTCAAGATGTCAATCACGTCATAGTTGTCGACGAGGTTGTCGGCCAACTCGACGAGCGTGGCGACCAGGATAGATTCTCGGGCCATTATTCAGCCTCTCTTCGGTGCGCTGCAGTGCAGACACCAGTTGTAGTTTGCCATGGCGGTCCGCCAGGGATACGAAGCTGCGAAGGCGTTCATTGGCTGTCCTTCAGCCAGATTCTCCCCTTGAGCTGGTAGTGCAAGTGACGTGCGATCACGCTCGCCGTCACGTCCGAAAGGCTCTGGCTTTCGGCGAAAGCGTGCATGCGCAGCGCCACGATCGCGTCCTTGACCGACATCTCGCCCTGAGCGGCGATCATTCCGGCCGCCTGATGAAGGGAGAAGTCGAACATCGCCTCATCGAGCAACTCCGAGGAGAGCGAACCAGGGGCGGCGCCTGCCTGCAGTGTCAGCACCGCGCGTCCAATCACCGACGCCAACAAGAAGGCGTCGGTCACCTGTTCCTCGCTTAAAGGTCCCGTTCGATCGCGGTAGAGGCCGAGTGCGCCGAGGCGCACCGTGCCCATGCGCACGGGGAATCCGAACACGGCTCGAGCGCCAAGGGCCACCGCCGAGGCCGCATAGGACTGCCAGTTCACGTTGAGTGAGGCGCGTAGATCGCCCTCTTCGACCGCGATCTCCGATCGATACGCTTCAACGCAGGGTCCTTCGCCGATGGTCATCTCGAGGTCCATCAGCGCCGGACCGGCACTGCCACTGGCGCAGTAACCCGTCATCGCGGGAAAGCTCGACGCGAGAACGATCATCGCGCCGCTCAGCCCGGTCACCTCCGCGGCCACCGAGCACAAGAGCCCGTGTGTCCCGTCGCTCTCGCCCAGCGCCATGAGGTCAAAAATGTGCAACAGCCGGCGAGACGTCACGGTGCTCGCCGACACAGTCCAACGCTCATCACACGTCGCCACGTAGTGACGAGACACCAACGGCATTCACGTCGGAGTTTCGGGCGCGAGCAACTGGACGAACTCGCTGATGGGGTGGATCTGGGCGACGAAGTCCGGCACGGGCTGCTGACCGTTGACCTCGTAGCGATTACGCCGACCGTCCTTCGCCTTGATCACGTGACCCGACTCGACGAGGTCACTCAGGATCGTGTGGACCCGACGTTCAGTCAGATCGACGGCCACGGCGATGTCGCGCAGTCGCATCTGAGGATCGCGCGCCACGCTCAAAAGGACCCGCCCGTGCTTGGTGAGCAGGCTCCACTCGGGAGTGGCCCGCGGCGCAGATATTTGAACTTTATTTCTTGTCACTAATTTCATAGTGTAGTCTGACTTCGCAGCTCCAGACGACCGGCCGCATCAATTGCGGCCATCCGGCCGTCCGAGGAGTTTCATGACCCCATCACCTATCTCTGCGAGCAACGACGCCGTCGCACTCGCCCCGTCGTGGTCCGATGAACGACGCGTACCCTTCTCAACTCGTCCGCCGTGCTGCGGTCACTTCGTCGCCGACGCTCCGTGGTTCTCGAGCGCCGCCCTTGCCGATAGGTCACGGGGCGTCGGCGACGTCGAACTGACGGGGCCTCCTGCAGGGTCCGCGGCACCGACGTGTTCGCCCACGGTCCAGGGACCGCGCGCACCGCTTCGGCGCGTAGGCGACGCGCGTCGACGCGCGCGGCGTCAACGGAACTAGCGCCGTGGAACGCTCCTCCCTGCAACAGCGCATCAGCCGCATCCTCCAGTGGGTCGGTGATGTCACATCACGCTCGGGCGCGGCGGCGCTGGTGGTAGGCGTCACGCTGATCTTTCTCCTGGTCATCTCCGTGGCGGGATTCCCCGGCCGATGGCAGACCGCGTTCGCCACCGTGGTGGAGTCGATCACCCTGGTGATGCTGTTCGTCATCCAGCACACCCAGTACCGCCACCAGATCGCTCTGCAGCTCAAGCTCGACGAGCTGATCCGATCCTCGCCGCACGCCGACGACCACCTCGTGCACATCGAGTTCGCCGACGAGGCCGAGCTCATCGAGCGAGAGCTTGGACAGATCGCCCACCACGAGTCGGTGCGCGAAGCCAGTGCGGACGACGACGAGGCCACTCCCCTCGCCCCGTAGAGGTCTGGCCGGCGAGGAGCTAACGGCGCTCGATGAGATCCATGTAGTCGTCACGCCACAGGTCGAAGAACTCCTCGGGCAGCAGCACCGCGTGCGTGGGCTCGAGGGCCTCGACGAAGCCGCGCTCGTGGCTCACGGCGACGATCGTCCCCTTCCACGAGCGCATCATCACTCCCAGGGCCTCGACGCTCGCCGGGTCCAGGTTGTTGGTGGGCTCGTCCAGGAGCAGCAGGTTGGCATTGGACGCTGCCAGGATCGCCAAGGCCAGCTTCGCGCGCTCGCCGCCCGAGAGCGTGCCGGGCAGCTGGTGCGCGGCCGAGCCCTTGAGTCCGAACGCGCCCAGCAGGCTGCGCCGACCGACGTCGGTGGGCACGGTGGCGTTGTCGAGGTGCGCGAGCACCGTCTTGTCGAAGTCGAGCTGCTCGTGCTCCTGGGCGAAATAACCGACCTCGACGTTGGCGCCGAACTTCACCACGCCGCCCGAGGATAGCTGGGTGCCCGCGAGGCAGCGCAGCAGCGAGGACTTTCCCGCGCCGTTCTTGCCCACGATGACGATGCGATCTCCGCGGCGCGTGATGAAGTTCACGTCGCGCAGCACCTGCTGGCTGCCGTATCGCACGGCGACGTGCTCGACGGTCATCGGCACGTCGCCGCTGCGCGGCGGGGACGGCAGCTTAAAGGTCACGGAGCGCTCGCGCTTGGTCACCTCGACGCGGTTGTCGCGCATCTTGTCCACGCGCCGGTCCAGGACCTTGGCCAGTCGCGCACGCTTCTCGGTCTGGCCGCGCATCGAGTCCGCCAGGGACTTCAGGCGATGGATCTCCGAGTCCTGGGCGGCGGCGAGCTTCTCCTCGCCGGCGATCTGGACCTCCTCTTGCTCGAGGTACTTCGAGTAGTTGCCCTTGTACTCGCGCAGCTGGCCCTCGCGCAAGGAGAGAACCCGGTCGATCGCCTTGTCCAGCAGCGGTAGGTCGTGGCTGATCACGAGAACGGTGCCCCGGAAGCGCTCGAGCTCGTCGAAGAGCCAGCGCTTGGCCGCGCGGTCCAGGTGATTGGTCGGCTCGTCGAGGATCATCATCTCGGGCTGCTCGTAGAGCACGCGCATCAGATCGACGCGGCGGCGCTGACCTCCCGAGAGGGATCCCAGGTCCTCGAGCAAAAGATCCTCGGCGAGACCCAGTCCGTCGGCCAGGCGCGCGACCTCGGACTCGGCCTCGTAGCCACCGCGCTCGCGAAACTGCGCCTCCAGACTTGTGAAGCGCTCGATGGTTTCCTCGACCGGATTGGCGGCGAGTTCGTGACGCGCGTGCTGCATGTCCGCGTCGAGCTGGTCGAGACCGCGCGCCGAGAGGACGTGCGAGAGACCGATCGGCTCGACCCCCAGTCCCCCGGGCACCGGCTCCTGGGGCAGGTGCGAGACCGCCCCCTGGGTCGCGACGGTGCCAGTGATGCGAAGGTGCTCGGGGTGCTCGCCGAGCAGCACTGAGAGCAGCGTCGACTTGCCGGCCCCGTTTCGCCCGACCAGTCCCACCTTCTCGCCGTCGCCGACCGTGAAGGAGACCGGCGCGAGCAGTCGTCGCGCGCCGATTTCGATTCCCAGGTCGCGGACGATAAGCACCGATCTAGCCTAGGAGGCGCGCGACCTCCATCAGTTCGTCGCGGAAATCCGGGTGAGCGATGCCTGCCAGGGCGATCGCCCGCTCGCGCACCGTTCGGCCCCGCAGGTCCGCCGCGCCGTACTCGGTGACGATCACTCCGGCCAGCTGGCGCGGCGAGGTGACCGAGGCGAATCGGCTCATGGAGGGCACGATCCGGCTCACCAGCTCCCCGCCCACGCTCGCCGTCGACTGCAGGCACACCAACGAGACGTGATCGGTCGAGAGCGACGTGCCCTCGATGAAGTCCTGGTGTCCGCCGACCCCGGAGAACTGTCGCGCGCCGATCGAGTCCGCGCCGATCTGTCCGAGCAGGTCAATCTCGAGAGCCGAGTTGATGCAGACCATCCGGTAGTTCTGGGCGATCACCGTGGGATCGTTGGTGTAGGTCACCGGGGCCATCGCGATCATGGGGTTCTCGTGGAGGAAGTCGTAGGTCTCGCGCGAGCCGCCGGCGAAGGTGATCACGCACTGACCGGGGTGCAAAGTCTTTCTCGAGTTATCCACCTTTCCGGCCTTGATCAGCTGGTAGAGGCCGTCGGTGAACATCTCGGAGTGCACGCCGTAGTTCCCGCCGGGACCTTCGGCCAGGGCGTGGGCGACGAGGTTCGGCACCGCTCCGATGCCCGTCTGCAGCGTGGCGCCGTCGGGGATGAATTCGGCCGCGAAGGCGGCGATCGCCGCGTCCTCGGGGGTACCGGGATCGTTGGGAAAGACGACGGGCTCCTGGTCGGTCACGACCAGGGCGTCGACCTCGGCGACGTTGACCGTGTTGGCGTGCCCGGCGAGACCCGGCGTGCGCGGGTAGTGCGGCGACACCTCGACGAGCAAGAGGCGCTCGGGATCGCGCCCGGCGCGCCGGCACTCTTCGAGCGTCGCGCCGTTGTAGAGCGAAACCGAGATGTCACCGTTGGCGTCGGGCATCGAGCCGGCGAGCATCATCACGCGGATCCCCAGGCGCTCCATCATCACGCCGTAGTGGCGAAAGAACGACGGCACGTACTGCACGTCGGCGCCGGCCGCCTTGTAGGCGCGATCGGCCCCGCCCATGAACTGACAGCGGTAGTGGACATTGGGGTGCAAGAAGACCTCGTGGTGACCGAGCGACAGGCCGCCGCAGATCGTCAGGTCCTCCCAGTCGCTGCGACGCGAGAGGGCGCCAAAGAGTGCCGTCGGCGTCGCGGTCACCAGTCCGAAACCCACACTGTCGCGCGCGCCGATCAGCGCCACCGCCTCGTCTGCGGTCATCTCGCAAGCCGTCATCGCAACATTCTGCCCGACGAGCCTTGCTGTGCAAGGATTTTCCCGTGTCTGTTCCTCTCGTCCTCGATCTCTGGGCTGACGTCGTCTGCCCGTTCTGCAACCTCGGCCGCCACCAACTGGCGGACGCGTTGGCCCGCTTCGAGCACGCCGACGAGGTGGTGCTGATCCATCGGGCCTTCGAGCTCGACCCGTCGCTGCCGGCCGTGCCCGCGCTCAGCAATCCGGAGATGCTGGCCGAGAAGTACTCGATATCCCTCGAGCAGGTCGCCGAGATGCACGCACGCCTCGAGGCTCAGGCGGCCACCCACGGGATGACCTGGTCACTGGCGGCGACCCGACCGGCCAACACCTTCGACGCGCACCGCCTGATCGCCTTCGCCGCCACCCAGGGCCGCGCCGAGGCGATGCTCGACGCGCTCTATCACGCCCACTTCAGCGAGGCCCGACTCGTGAGCGATCACGCGGTGCTTGACGAAATCGCCAAGGCCGTCGGCGTCACGGGCAGCGCGGAGCTGTGGAGCGGCGATGACTTCGCCGGGGAGGTGCGTCGCGACGAGGCACGCGCGAGCCAGCTGGGCCTGCGCGGCGTACCGGCTCTCGTGCTCGACTCCGCGTTCCTGGTCAGCGGAGCCCAGGGAGCCGACGCGTTCTACGACGCGCTGAACCGGGCGTGGGCCCGTCGCGAGGATCTCTAAGCCTCGTCGGCGGGCACGACCGCGGCGGTCGCCACCTGGTGGCCCTCGTCGAGGTTCATCACCCGCACGCCGGTCGCGTCGCGACCCTGCGAGGTCACCTCACGCACGGGCACGCGGATCAGCACGCCGCCCGAGGAAGCGAGCAGCACCTCGTCGGCGAGGCGCACCATCAGCGCCGCGACGACGAAGCCGCGCGCGGCGGTCAGGCGGATCGCGCGCACACCCTGGCCGCCACGGCCCTGGCGATTGAAGCGCTCGGTCTTGACACGCTTGCCAAAACCGGTATTGGTCACAAGGAAGAGATCCGCGTCGTCGCTCACCACGTCCAGCGAGATCGCCCGGTCGTCGTCCTTGAGCTTCACGCCGCGCACGCCAGTCGCGTCACGACCCATCTCGCGAACCTCGGTCTCAGAGAAGCGGATCGACACGCCGCGATAGGTGACCATCATGAGGTCATCGGTGCCGCTCGTGGCCACGACGCGCACGACCTCGTCACCCTCGCGTAGGTTGATCGCGATCCAGCCCTCGCGGCGCGACTTGTCGTACTCGCTGAAGGCCGTCTTCTTGACCGTGCCGTTCTTGGTCGCAAAAACCAAAAACTTGTCGTCGGGGAAGTCCTTGGTCGTCACAATGGCCTGGATCGACTCGCCCGGCGACAGGTTGAGCAGGTTCACGATCGCGGTGCCCTTGGCGGTGCGGTCCTTCATCGGGATCTCGTGGCCGCGCAGTCGGAACACCCGGCCGCGGTTGGAGAACAAGAGAACGTAGGCGTGGGTCGTCGTGTGCAGGATCTGGTCCACGAAGTCCTCGTCGCGCAGCTTCGCGCCCTGGACGCCGCGCCCGCCGCGGCCCTGGACGCGAAAGGCGTCGGCTGCCACCGACTTGACATAGCCGGCGCGGGTCATCGTGATCACGATGTCCTCGTCGTCGATGAGGTCCTCGGCGCCGAGCTCGCCCGGGTCGTTGACGATCTGGGTGACGCGGTCGTTCGCGTACTTGTCGCGAATCGCCGCCATCTCCTCGGCGATAACCGAGCGCAGGCGGATGTCGGAGGCGAGAATCGCCTCGAGCTCGGCGATCGTCTCGCGCAGGCGCGCCATCTCCTCGTCGAGCTCGCGACGCCCGAGGCGCGTCAAGCGTCCCAGGGTCATGTCCAAGATGTGGTTGGCCTGCTCCTCGGAGAACTCGAAGGGTGCCGCCATCAGGGCCGTGCGCGCCGACGGTCGGTCGTCGGAAGCGCGGATCGCCGCGATGACCGCGTCGAGCATGTCGATGGCCTTCAAAAGGCCCTCGACGATGTGCGCCCTCGCCTGCGCCTTGGCCAGGCGGAAGCGAGTACGGCGCGTGACCACGTCAATCTGGTGGTCGATGTAGTGACCCAGCGCCTGGGCGAGGTTCAGCGTGCGCGGCACGCCATCGACCAGGGCCAGCATGTTGACCGCGAAGGTCGTCTGCAGCGACGTGTTTTTGTACAGCTTGTTCAGCACCACGTTGGCGTTGGCGTCGCGCTTCAAGCGGATCACGAGACGGGCCTGGCGGCCCGCGGAGTCGTTCTGGACCTCGGCGACACCGTCGAGATCGCCGTTCTTGACCAGCTCCTCGATCTTCTCTTCAATCGATTCGACCGAAACCTCGTAGGGGAACTCGGTGACGACGATGCGCGTGAACCCACGGTGCTCGTCGATCTCAGCCACCGCGCGCATCTTCACCGAGCCGCGGCCCGTGCGATACGCGTCGAGGATGCCCTGGCGGCCGAGGATCTGCGCGCCGGTGGGAAAGTCCGGACCCTTCACGAAGGCCATCAGCTCGTCGGGGGTCGCCTGCGGGTTGGTGAGCAAGTGTAGGGCGGCGTCGATCACCTCGCGCAGGTTGTGCGGCGGGATCTTGGTCGCCATGCCCACGGCGATCCCCTGGGAGCCGTTGACCAGCAGGTTGGGAAAGCGCGACGGCAGCACGGTGGGCTGCATCGTCGAGTTGTCGTAGTTGGGCTCGAAGTCGACAGTCTCCTCGTCGATGGAGTCGAGCAACTCGAGGGCGAGCGGGGCGAGACGGCACTCCGTGTAGCGCATCGCCGCGGCGCCCTCGTTGGGTCCAGTGCCGCCGAAGTTGCCGTGGCCGCTGATCAGCGGGTGGCGCATGGCGAAGTCCTGGACCATGCGCACGAGCGCGTCGTAGATCGCCGAGTCCCCGTGGGGGTGGTAGGTGCCCATCACCTCGCCGACAACCTTCGCGCACTTGGTGTGCGGACGGTCGGGACGAAGTCCCTGGTCGAACATCGAATACAGGATTCGACGGTGCACGGGCTTGAGACCATCACGCGCGTCGGGCAGGGCGCGGCTGACGATGACCGACATGGAGTACTCGAGGAAGGAGCGCTCCATCTCGAGGTTGATCTCGATGGGCTCGATGTAGCCGAGTACCTCGTCGGGGTCGGGTGTGGGAGGCGGGGTCTTGCGGGCCATGGTCTCTCCTAGATGTCCAGGAACCGGACGTCTTTGGCGTTCGTCTGGATGAAGTGACGCCGCTGGGGGACGTCGTCACCCATCAGGATCGAGCAGACCTCGTCGGCGAGGGCGGCCTGTTCAACCGTGATCTGCAACAGCGCGCGCTTGGTGGGGTCCATCGTTGTCTCTTTGAGTTCGTCGTAGTCCATCTCGCCCAGGCCCTTCAGGCGCTGGAAGTCGTTCTTGTGGTCGGGGTGCTCGACGAGGAACTGGGACTTGGCCGCGTCGTCGCGCAGGTAGACCTTCTCCTTGCCCACCAGCGTCGAATACAACGGGGGTTGGGCCACGTAGACGTGACCGTTGTTGACCAGCTCGGTCATCTGGCGAAAGAAGAACGTCAGCAACAGGGTGCGAATGTGGCTGCCGTCAACGTCGGCGTCGGCGAGCAGGATGATCTTGTCGTAGCGGATCTTGGACACGTCGAAGTCCGCCTCGACGCCCGCGCCGATGGCGGCGATCAGCGCCTGGATCTCGGTGTTCTTAAGAATTTTGTCGCTGCGCGCCTTCTCGACGTTGAGGATCTTGCCGCGGATCGGCAGGATCGCCTGCACGCGCGGATCGCGCGCGTCCTTGGCCGATCCGCCGGCCGAGTTTCCCTCAACGATGAAGAGCTCGCACTCGCGCGGCTCGCGCGAGGAGCAGTCAACCAGCTTGCCCGGCAGACCCGCTCCGTCGAGAGACGACTTGCGACGGGTGAGGTCGCGCGCCTGGCGAGCGGCAATCCGCGCGCGCGACGCCTGAATCGCCTTGGCGACGATCTGACCGCCCTCACGGGGGTTTTCCTCGAGCCAGTCGGCCAGCTTCTCGTTCGTCGCGCGCTCGACCAGCGAGCGGATCGAGACGTTGCCGAGCTTGCCCTTGGTTTGGCCCTCGAACTGGGGCGAGACGAGCTTGACTGAGACGATCGCGGTGAGTCCCTCGCGAATATCGTTGCCCTCGAGGTTCTCGTCCTTCTCCTTGAGCAGGTTGCGCTTG
>JAJYGN010000036.1 GCA_021790675.1 Actinomycetes bacterium | reverse complement strand
TGTTCTGCTTCGACGACCCACCGGACGCTCTCGCCGCGTAGGCGAGCAGTCTCCTCCAGGTAGTCGCCCTCGGGACGAGCCACGTCCCGAGGGCTACTTTCGCTGCACCCGGTGCCCCGGGGGGGCGGTGCGCACGTCTTTTCAACCGCGGTTGGGGTGCTCGGGAACTGGCTTCGTCCCTCTCGGTCGACTTCGGGCTGCCCGACCCGGACTTTCGTAAGCAGATGGGGTCCACTTTCGTAAACACCCCGTGGCGGGGAGTTGACGAAAGTAGTCGAACCCAGCTGGCGTAGGGTGCTGGTCACGGGCCGGAAGCCCCTCTCCACACAGTTCTGGTGACTCTGGCCACATACGTCGTATGCGCCGAGACGGCTCCCCGCGGGGTCTGCGCGACAAAGGCGCTCTGGCAGCCGATAACTAGTAGATATACATACTAGCATGGTGTAAGAATCAGTAGTAATAACTACTACATTATGCTAGAGTTCAGTAGTTATTTCTACTGAGGAGCCGCGATGACAACCACCCGTCGCACTGCGAGAAAGCGTCTAGACCAGAGGCTGGTCGGTCTCGAAATAGGTGAGAGGCCGCCCCACGGTTGGATTCGGGCCATTAGGGAGGCCCTCGGCATGAGCACCAGCGAACTCGGCCGGCGCATGGGGATCACACAGTCCCGGGTCAGCCAGATTGAGCGGGCCGAGCAGTCCGGCTCCATCCGTCTCGAGACGCTGGATCGCGCGGCCCAGGCTCTCAACTGCCAGGTTCGCTACGTCTTCGTACCACACGAACCTCTGGAGGTCATGGTCCGTCGTCAGGCTCGCTTGCGGGCCGAGGCCGAAGTCGATGCCGTGACCCACACGATGGTTCTGGAGGACCAAGCTCCAGAGGCGGACGTCGTCAGAGCTCAGGTGGAGGAATTCACTGAGCGATTCATCGACGAGCGCAACCTCTGGGCTAATCTCGTAGCCCGCACTCGTCGATGACCGCTTTCGGTGACCCGATCCTGCCTCTCGGTGATGGCCACACTCCGCTTGGTGACGACGAGCGTCGCGGTTTGAAGCTCAGTTACATCACAACCCGAGGTGAGCTGAACGAAGCCGAGCAAGCGAACATCTTGAGGTGCCGTCAGAGACCCCGTCAACCGACGCTTGAGCAGTTGCTGGATGACGGGTACCTGCGTCACCTTCACTCGTTGATGTTTGGCGAAGTCTGGGAATGGGCGGGTACGTATCGGCGACTCGAGACGTCGATCGGCGTCGATCCCGCTCAAATTGCTGTTTCGGTTCGAGATCTCGTGGCTGACGCCAAGATCTGGGCCCAGCATGAGGAGCCACAGGGCATTGCGGTTCGGTTCCACCACCGCCTCGTGTGGATCCATCCGTTTCCCAATGGCAATGGGAGGCACAGCCGCCAGGCTGCGGACTACTTCATGCAGGCGTTGGGGCAACTTCCCTTCACGTGGGGCGCTATCGGTGCTGCGGACGATGCTGAAGGAACTCGGCAGCGGTACTTGGCCGCGCTCCGGGAAGCCGACCGAGGATGCTTCGGGCCACTCGAGGCCTTTGCGGTTAGCTGACGTCACCGTCGGCTGCTCGGAAACGGGATCTCTACGTCACCTCGATGCCGTGGCCGGTGTTCTGCTGATCGACGGGGTGCCGCACTGCGAGAGGACACCGGAGTACCTGCGCAACATCACCCGACCCGCGCAACTGAGCGTGGGGCCACTGAGCCCGGCCACCACGGAGGCCGAACGCCTCGTTCACGCGCGCAAGGTCGCCGAGATCGAGCGCTTCGACGAGCGCCGGCGCTACGCCTCGGTGCGTAACCAGGGCGCGCCGAAGAGCGCCAAGGATTCGGCGAGGGCCCAGTTCATCTGCGCGGGTCGGTCGGACAAGCTCCAGTGTGGGCTCTGTCCCCTGGCGGCTGACTACCCGGCGGGGCTGCCGGTCGTCGAGAATCCGCCGACCGGTCCCTACGCACCCCGGTTCTGCTCGCAGGCGACGACGGTGGTCGCGGGCGCCGCACTCATCAAGCTCGCCCAGCGCGACTACTGGGGCAGCCCCGAGTGGCAGGCCTCTTACGGCCGGCGGGCCCACGTCGAGAGCATCTTCGGGAACCTGCGCAACCCGAGCACCCAGAACATCCGGCGGGGCTTCTGTCGCGTCATGGGTCTGATCAAGACGACTCTGATGCTCGCTGTCGAGGTGATGGCGGCCAACCTGCGCCTGGTGCGCGAGTGGGCCAAGCGCACGGGCGAGAACTCCGACCCCCTCCACGAGCCCTTCCCCGAGGACTTCGGCTTCGAGGAGATCGACGCCGAGGGCAACCTCTGGTCCGTGACGAGCGACGACCCCCGCCCGCCGGGCAGCTAGCCCGTCCTCACCGCCGATCTGCGCCTCGCGGGACCTGACACGTCCCACGAGGCTCTCACGCGTTCCGCGCGACCCTCCGAGCGCTGCCGAGTACCCCTGAACTCGCGCCGGGACCGCCCGCCGACGTCTCCGGAGCCTCAATCGGCCCCTCCGGCCGCCGCGCCACGACTTTCGTCACCTTGCGGGTCCGACTTTCGTCAAGACCCCGTGGCGGGTAGTTGACGAAAGGGCGGAAGACCATGTGTCTGGCGAAGACTGTGCGGCGGTCCCAGGAGCGTCCACACGGTTCGCGTGATTCTCACCACACACTCGCTTGTGTGCGAGTATCCATTTGGGCGAAGTAGCTGTCTGGGGTTGGCGTTGTCACTCGTGGCGTGCCCGGAATCTTGCAGGTAAGCGGGCCCCACTCTTCAGGGCCAACCGACGTGTGTTCTGTGTAGAAACCTGTATAGTTATACCGATGTCCTCTCCTGTGAGTTACACCCTCTCAATCACTGATGCGTCAGCCAAGGGCGTGTCGGCCCTCGTTCACGACGCCGAGACCGGTGGCGTCGTGGTGCTCGAACGCAGGCATGAGCCCGTTGCAGCAGTTATCGGAGTGCAGCGCCTCGAGATACTCAGGGAGGCCGAGCGTGATCTCCGCGACCTTGGCATTGTGCTGACTCGGGCGGCGACCGACGACGGCGTGCGGCACACGCTCTCAGACGTT
>JAJYGN010000070.1 GCA_021790675.1 Actinomycetes bacterium | reverse complement strand
CACCCGGGCAAGATGCCGTTGCTCGTGGATTCGCTAGGCGGCTCGGTGTCACCTCGCATCGAAGAACCAAGCATCGCTCGTCCATTCAGCGAGTGCGATTGCCCTACGCCTCGAATCCGGCACGGGACATGGGCCAGCCGCCAACGAGGTCGCATCCGTTACGGACCGAGGAGTGCGGCGGGAATGATGGCGATGCCGTCGGCACGCCGATACGCATTCGGTCCGGTCGTGATGACCGCCGCATCCAGGACCTGATCGCCAAGCTTCCCTTTCAACCAGTGCAGATGCTTGACGTCTTCTGGCGTGACCTCACCCGATAGTTTGACCTCGAACGCCACAACCCGGCGATCGCGGCGCTCGACGATGAGGTCGACTTCGTGTTCTCCTCGATGGACTCGGAGGTGGCCAACGCTCGCTCCGTGGGCTTGTGCGAAGACTCGCACGCCGAGGGTCACGAGCGATTCGAAGAGGTTGCCGAGCAACGTCCCATCACGAATGACCTCGATCCCGCCCTCCTCACCAGCGAGGAGGGCGGCCGGCTCAAGTCCCAGCAGTGAGACCGCAAGAGCAGGATCGACGAGATGATGCTTCGGTGTCGAAGCGAGCTCTGCGATGTGGTTGCGTGTAGGTGCCCACGCCGGTATCGGGTCCAGGATGTAGAGCGCTTCGAGTGCATCACGATACGGGATCGTGGTCGCTCGGTTTGGCTTTTCCATGTGTCCGCCAGTCGCCGCGTCTCGAATCGTTTCGTACGAGGCGACCGTGGCCGTTGCGGCCGCGTACGCCGCCATCCAGCGCCGAAGGGCGACCGCGTTTCTCAGGCGTCGTCCGGTGAGGTCCGTGATGTCGTGGTCCACGACGCGATTGACATAGCCACTGAGCAAGGCCTGACGCGCGTGACTCCCCAAGCGGCGTACGTCGGGAAACCCCGACCGCGCGATCTCATCCACGTAGTCGCTCAGTCGCACAGCAGATGAACCAGTGATCGCGGGCCGCTCGCCGGTGAGAAGTTGGCCGAGTGAAACGGTCGGACTGCCAACGCCACGTTCGACGAGGGTCATCGGTCGAAGGCGTACACTCACGATTCGTCCCGCACCACTGTGGGTGTCCGGGTGATGGGGAGACGCCGATCCGGTAAGAAAGAACTGTCCCGGATTAGCGCCGGCGTTGACAGCTGCTCGTATGACCCCCCAGGTTGCCGGAACGTGCTGCCACTCGTCGACGAGGACCGCATCGCCCGTCAGCAGTTGGTTGGGATCAGCCTCGAGCAACTGCCGCGCGACGGGTTGCTCGAGGAGGAAGGTTTTGGCAACCCGTTGGGTGGCGGTAAAGCTCTTGCCAACTGCCTTGGCCCCCTCGAGCGAGATAGCGGCGATCCCGCCACTGACGAGGTTGTCCAGTTCGGCGTCCACTCGGCGCTGGTACTCCACCATCGGCACTCCTCACCACCACCACTCAACTCAACAATTTCGGGTTCAACAACCATACAATATCGGGACGTATAACCATACAACTTCGGGTTAACTTACTGAACAATTTCGGCAATAGTCGCGTTTCGCCAGGAGCTCGACGGTGGTGCGCGGCGCACCTACCACTGCCGGGTGAGGACTCCTGTACCGCGTGACAGCGTGAAACCCGTTAGCGAACGGATCAATGAGATTGTCCACGCCAAGCGTCGAAACGGCGCGGATGACGCCGTGCGTGCGCGGTTCATTACACGACCGATCGATTAGGGATCAACCTCCGGGCCCACCACGACCTCGAGCTAGAGCTCGAGCGTGATCGACGTGGTTCATCGCTCGACACCATCACACCACTCGTATGGGCGTGACCTCGATGACCCAACGCCTCGCACATTGCGAGTACCGGGCACTTCGCAAGCCCGAGCGTGAATCGTTGAACCACGCAACGGCGTGCGCGCCTAGCGACGCGCGCCGTCGCGTGCGTCGAGCACCGCGACGCCAGTCTCGGTGACCTCATAGATCGCCAGTTGGCCATATCGACGGGCGAAGCCCAACGCGAGGGACCGGTCCGCGACCACGTAGCCCACCTCGTCGGGGTGCATTCCGCGCGGGTCCCTCGCGCGCGTGAGCGTCACCGTGATCCCGAACCCGGCGAGCCGAGCCGCGAAGTCGGCTCGGTCCGCCTCGTTCAGCGCGCGAGAACGCACCACCGAGCCGGGGTTGTCACTCGTGACGACGAAAAACGGCCCGACGGTCGCGGCGTACGCGCTGGCGTGAAACTCGCCCTCACCCGAGATGACGACGAGCTCGGTCGGGGGTACGCGATAGACGTCGAGCCAGGTCTCAAGGGGCGGGCGTGGCGCCGTCACCGACTCGGCGAAGGCGATTGCGGCGCGCGTCGTCGCCGAGGTGCGCGGACTCGCCGTGAGGTCAAAGGCGTGCTGGGTGAGGGGCAGCTCCACGAAGTAGATCGGGGCCGGGCAACGCGCGCGAAACGTGGCGACGAAGTTGCGCGCTACTTGGACGTTCACGAGCGTGTCGGTGACCCCCTGGACGACGAAGAATGGTGGCGCCCCGGCGTGAAGCCGGTGCAGGGGGCTGAGTGACTGATAGAGGTCCTCGTTGCCCGTAAAGGGCATCTGGACGACGCGCTGCTCGAGCAGGCGACGCAGCCCGAGGCCGAGACCCCGCCAGTGGTCCTCGTCCCCGGTCATCTCGAGCACGCCGTAGAAGGAGAGACAGCCGCGCACCGAGAGGTCGAGACCAACCGTGTCGGGCGTGCGCCACACCTCGTCGTCACCGGCGAGCGCGGCGAGGGCGGCCAGGTGTCCCCCGGCCGACCCGCCCGCGACGACGACCCGGTCGGGGTCACCGCCGTAGGCGGCGATCTCGCGCTTCACCCAGGCGAGCGTGCGCAGCACGTCCTCGATCTGGGCCGGCCAGGGGTCGCGCGGGGCGAGCCGGTAGTTCGCCGCGACCACGATCCAGCCGCGCGCTGTGAACTCGTGCAGCATCGGGCGGCCCTGCTCGCGCTTGTCGCCGAAGGTCCACGCCCCGCCGTGCAGGTAGAAGATGACCGGCGCGCCCGAAAGGTCCTCGCGCGTGCGCCAGACGTCGAGGCGATGTCGCGGCTCGGGGCCGTAGGGAACGTTCTTCG
>JAJYGN010000076.1 GCA_021790675.1 Actinomycetes bacterium | reverse complement strand
CGTCCCGACTCTCGTGGGGGCCGACCCGGCTATCAGGGCGCTCGACCCGACTCTCGCGGTGGACGACCTGATGCGCGTGGGGGCCGACCCGGCTATCAGGGCGCTCGACCCGACTCTCGCGGCGCGCGTCCCCAGCGCTCTTATGTGGCACGCGAGGTATCGCCTGAAGAGTTGGAGCGACGTCGAGCCACCGAGCACGGACGGGGCAAGGGTTGGGGCGGGGTCGCGCGCAAGGGCGCAATGCACCTAACCAGCACGGGCCGTGAACTGGCTGACAATGATGGGGTGCGCGTAAAGCCCAGCGCACCGGCGCCGATCGAGGACTGGGTTGAGGAAGAGCGACCGACCACGGTTGTGGCGCGTACGACGAAAGTGGCCGCCAAGGCGCCCTACGCATTACCGGGGGACGTGGCGGCCGAGATCCGTCGGGCGTTCGTTGGCACGGCCTACATGCGCGAGAAGATGGTGTTCACGCTGACCCGTGCCGCGGAAGCCTACGATCGCCATCGCTACGAAGAAGCCCTGCGTCTGGGCCGAATCGTTGCCGACGCTGTGCCCGGCGTCGGACCAGTGCGTGAATTGACGGGCCTCGCCGCGTACCGCGCCGAGCGATGGAGCATGGCAAAGATTCACCTTCGCGCCCATTTCGCGGTAACCGCCGACCCCGAACACTTGCCACTCGTGATGGACTGCGAGCGCGCGAATCGCCACTACCGCGCAGTGGAGAAGACGTTCGCCGAACTCGAGGCCTCCGAACCGGTCGCCGAGGTTCTGACCGAAGGGCGCATCGTCATGGGCGCGACCCTGGCGGACCAGGGAAAGTTCGCCGAGGCGATCGACTTGCTCACGCGCGCGGGTGGAACCAAGCAGTTGCGCAACCCCTCCTATCGTCACGTGCGCCTGTGGTATGCGCTGGCTGACGTGTTTGACCGTGCCGGCGACGTCGGTGCGGCCCGCGAGCTCTTCGCCCGGGTGGTGCTGGCCGAACCCGAGGCCTACGACGCCGCCGCGCGCTTGGCCGAACTCGGGCCGACGAACGCGCCGAAGAACCGCCGCCGTCGCGTGACTCCGGTGTCGAAGAAGAAGCTGGACTTCTAGGACGTCATCCCCCCGAGGCCGACCAGGGCCCGGGCGTGTTCGATCTCTCCCATGTGGCGCAGCGCGTGTTGGTAGATCCACGACTCAATGGCGTCGGAGCGTGAGATGCCGGCGGTTCCGCCCACGCGGGCGCTGAACGTGTTGGCTACAGACGGCGGATACGGGTGAGCGACGACGATGTCGGCGAATGTCGCCGGTTCGATGTTGTCGACGAAGGTCTCGGTGAGGGCAAAGACCAGGCTCTGGAACTCCCGGAACGCGTCGAAGTCACCGATGCGCTGAGCCATCATCTCCTCGACGGTGCGCGACTTGCCGTCGTCGGCGATGGCGAGAGCGAGGCGGGCCCTCCAGGATTCGCCCCACAGCGGTGGCGTCTCGTCGAGTATCGCGCGGCTGAAGTCCTCGATGAGAACCTGGTGCACGAGGGAGAAGGCGATCGGCAACGCGCCTTCGACGACGACGGCGTTGACTTGCTCGAGCGTCATCGACGAGGTCGCGTCGTCATAGAGCGAGTGCACTGCGCGCAGTCGGCGTGAGAGGGATTGTCGATAGGTGGCGTCCATCGGGCAAGTCTGCTGGTTGGAGAGACTTCGCGCCAGCAGAAGGGGTGGGAGAGCGGTCTTGTAGGCTGCGGGCATGGACATTGCCGCACTCTTGGGCGACGAGGCATCGTCGCTGCTCGATCACCAGGCCACCGCGTTTCCCAAGGAGCTCCTGACTCTGCCAGGGCCCAACTACCTGTCGGACGTCTTCAGTCTGAGCGACCGCTCGCCGACGGTTCTGCGTAATCTCGGCACTCTTTTCGGTCACGGCCGCCTGGGCGGAACGGGCTATCTGTCGATCCTGCCGGTCGACCAGGGTGTCGAGCATTCGGCCGCGGCGAGCTTCGCGCCAAATCCCGCCTACTTCGACCCCGCGAAGATCTGCGATCTGGGCATCGAGGCGGGCTGCAACGCCGTGGCCTCCACGCTCGGCACCCTGGGAGCCGTCTCGCGGCGCTACGTGCACCGCATTCCCTTTATCGTCAAGATCAACCACAACGATTTCCTGCACTATCCCAACACCTACGATCAGGTGCTTTTCGCGTCGGTTCGCCAGGCGGCCGACCTCGGCGCGGTGGGAGTCGGTGCGACGATCTACTTCGGCTCGCCCGAGTCGGACCGCCAGCTCCACGAGGTCTCCGAGGCCTTCGCCGAGGCGCACCGACTCGGATTGTTCACGGTGTTGTGGACCTACCTGCGCAATCCGGCCTTCAAGACCGCCGACGCTGACTATCACGTGTCGGCCGACCTGACCGGACAGGCCAATCACCTCGGGGTGACGATCGAGGCCGACATCATCAAGCAAAAGCAGCCCGAGAATAACGGCGGCTACACCGCACTCAACTTCGGCAAGACGAACAAGCGCGTCTACGACGAGCTGACGACGAGCAACCCGATCGACCTGACCCGTTGGCAGGTCGCCAACTGCTACGCGGGTCGCATTGGTCTGATCAACTCCGGTGGCGAGGCCAAGGGCGCGGACGACCTGGCGAGCGCGGTGCGAACGGCGGTCATCAACAAGCGCGCGGGCGGCACCGGTCTCATCCTCGGTCGCAAGGCTTTCCAGCGGCCAATCAACGAGGGCGCGGCGTTGGTCAACGCGGTCCAGGACGTCTTCCTCGACACCGCGATCACTATCGCCTAACCGTGACGTCGGATCGTGGCTGGTGGACGTGGGCCAACCTCGTCACCGCTATTCGTCTGGCGCTGATCCCGGTCTTCCTTTGGTTGCTCTTTGGCACCGGGCACCGCGCCCTCGCCGCTTGGCTCCTTGGCGCTCTGGGGGCGACCGACTGGGTCGATGGCTACCTGGCCCGACGCCTCCACCAGGTCTCGGCGGTGGGCAAGGTGATCGATCCGGTGGCTGATCGCATCCTCGTGATCGTCGGACTGCTCGCCGTCGCCGCCGCGGGTGGTGTCCCGTGGTGGTTTGCCCTGATCACGCTGGCGAGAGAGCTGATCGTCTCATTGATGACCCTCCTGCTGGC
>JAJYGN010000067.1 GCA_021790675.1 Actinomycetes bacterium | reverse complement strand
AAACCGTGAGCGCAGGTTCGAATCCTGCCGGGAGCACTCCGGGTTAGCGACACAACTAACCGCTTCGCGGCGACAAAACCGCCGACGAGTTATCACCATCATCCAAGGTAGGTGTAACACGTTGTTGCAACCGCCCGCGAAGGAGGCGAGGGCGCTTTGAGGCGTGCACTACGTGAAGCGCTGATCGTTTGCGGGCGATTAGAGGTGTGCCGGCGGTGGAGGTCGATAGTCGGCGAGGCTCACGCGGCGTCGGCGGGCTCGCTCAACGACCTCGTCGCTTCTTGCATTTGCGACGAGATTCCGGTAGGCCGCGATCTTGCGAACGTTCGCGGCCATGAGCAAGAGCGCGACGAAGACGCTCTGGGCGGCGATGCCGCGCACGCGGCGTCGGCCCGGTGAGTGCAGGGACTCGTGCGCGGTGTCCTTCACGTAACCGTTGAACCCTTCAATGGTGTTGCGGTAAGTGGCGTAGGTGCGAGCCCACTGTGGCGATTCGAAGGCCAGGTCCTGACGGTAACGGGCTCCCACGTCGGGAGCGATGGTGATCGACGACTGCGTGCACACCTTGTCGGGTCGCCGCGGAGGGTTCAGCACCGGGATCGCGCCGACCGCGCCGCGCGACGGCGCGCGAAGCGCACAGCACAAGTGGCCCGCGAGCGCGGGACAGGAGAAGCGCTCGTAACCGTCGCGGTCCGGGGGCCCCTTGCGTGCGAGGCGCCAGGACGTTCTCGCCGCAATGCGCGCGTCGTGGGTCGCGGCGTCGATGGTCCCGCGCCGCCACTCGGCACTCGCCGCGACGAGATCCTCGGGCATGGCCGGGCAGTAGAAGCAGCCGTCCACCATGACCGCGCCGTCGCTGTTGGCCTGGCGGCCGAGCTCGGTCTCTCGGTAGTCCATGACGACGCGGTAACCGAGCGCTCGCGCCGGCAGGTGGAAGCGCTCGGGCCGCACCTGGGTGTAGCCACGGTCGGCGCCGAGGAACGAGGCGGGGTAACCGCGCGAGCGCACCGAGTTGAGCAGGCGCACGGCGCTGGCCCCGGGGTCCTCACCCGGACGGGTAAGCAGGGCCGCGAGCACGAGGTTGGGGTGCGTGGGCGCCGATCCGGGCGCGCGACCCATCGTCACGATGGTGGCCTCTTGGGCCCAGAACAGCTTGCGCAGCTTCTTGCCCTTGGGCCCCACGACGTCACGGTGATCACCCTCGCGCACATACCAGCCCCCGTCGGGGTCACTCGACGAGGTGCCCGCGCGCGATGACGGGCCCCGGGCAAACAGCGGGACCACCGTCGCGTCGAGGCCCACCGAGCCGTCGAAGTGCGCCAGCTCCTCGGGCGCACAGACCCGCACCGAGGCCTCGAGCAGGTCGTTCACGACCCCCTCGAGACGCGACCGGCGCGCCGCAATCTCGTCGTCGTCCAGTTCACTCGCCATCGCGTCGAGCACCCCTTGGGCGACCACGCGGTTCTTCACCTGCGTCGAGGGATCCATCACCGAGAGGGCCAGGTGAAAGAGGTAGCGCACGCAGCGATAGCGCGCGAGCAGGCTCTGGTGGGTGCGGGCCTCGCCGGTAACGCCGAGTTCGTCGCGCCAGCGCGGATCCAGCGCGTAGAGCACCTTCGTCGCCGCCTTCAGGTCCAGCGCGCGATCGTCCAACGCCAAGAGCAACAGGGCCACCAGCAACGCGCGCAGCGGCAACGTGCGGGGCCGACCCGTTGGTCGCACCAGCAACGCCTCGAGGCGAGTTGCCACGTGGCTGGCGTCGACGACGTCGACGGCGAAGCCAATCGCTTCGTCACTCAGACGTGCGGTGAGCGCGGGGATGTCGCTCACGACCACTCGCTCGCGAGCGCGTGGCGCAGCGCCGCCTTGGAACGCGGCGTCCCCGGCACGTGGCGCGCGTAACGCAGCAGCGACTCGACCTGCACGATGCCCGCCGCGCCGAGCAGCGTCGAGAGTGCGGTGCGCGAGGCCAGCTGGTCACAGATGTAGCTCGAGCGCGCTCGGGGCGCGGAGAGCTTCGCCGCGTCGGGGTCGGCCACCAGTTGACGACAGAAGTCGTTCACGAAGTTGGGGTAGGTGCGACTCGCCTCTTCGGGGTGAAAGAGGTAGGCGTTCTTTCGCCCGACGAGCTCGCCGAGCAGCGTGGCCTCGTAGCCCCGCAGGGTCACGACCCGTTGACGCACCCCGCGAACGCGCAGTGAGACGCCCTCTTCTTCGACGATGACGTCGCGTCCCTTGGCGGACACCAGCTCGCTCGTGCGCAGCCCCGCCCCGAGACCTAGCGCCAGCAGCACGGTCGCCGAGTAGCGACGCCAGGGGCGTCGCTGGCTCGCAGCGACCGAGTAGAGCTGGGCGCGCTCGGTGGCGTGGTAGGGGGAGGGCGCGTTCGAGCCCGCGAAGCGAGGGGCGCCCGTGGGTTCCGTGACCGGCGCGAGGCGGCGCAGCACCGAGTGGTAGGTGCCCTTGGTCGAGGACGCGCGGCCACGAAGCCCCTGGTGGAGATAGGCTCCGACGACCTCGGTCGCCAGTGACGCGTCGAGTCCCTGATCGTCACAGAAGCGCTGCAGCCCGGCCAGCACCGCGCGCTCGCGTTGGACTCGTCGATCGAGGCCCATAGACTTGAATAGTACTATATTCAAGTCACGGAATCGGGGATGCTGTGGTGGTGGAATTCATGACGGGCAAGCAACGCCGGGCGGTGATCTTGGCCGAGATAAAGGCGCTGGGTCCGGTGCTGCCCGGCTCGATCGTCGAGCGCTCGACGCGCTGTCAGCGCGCGGGCTGTCACTGTCATGCCGACCCGCCCCACCTTCACGGTCCCTACGCCACGTGGATGCGTCAAGAGGGCGGTCGTCAGGTCACCAAGACCCTCAGTGACGACGAGGCGCAACGTCTGCGTCCGCTGATCGCTGCCGATCGCCGATTGCGTGCGCTGGTGGCCGAACTTGAAGCAATGACCGTGACCGAAGTTGTCAACCATCAGCTCATCGCTCCTCAGGCAGTGGGAACCCAGACGACTAAAGCCGGGAAGAGACCAACAAAAGGTCGCTGATGCACCTGGTCAAGGACTTTTGTCGCTGACCCGCTCTCCTTCTTTCCTGGTCAGAGCACGCATCTCTGCGAGCGAGCCGAG
>JAJYGN010000006.1 GCA_021790675.1 Actinomycetes bacterium | reverse complement strand
TGAGCTTGCGCACGACCTCGGCGCGCGTCTTCGCGCTCACGGTGCGCCGAATCGGCCGCCCCGCCGGATCCAGACCGACCGTCGCCGCGCCCAACCAGCGGCCGTCGGAGGACCGTTGGTAGATGGAACCTTCGCTGTTGCCTCGTCTCGTCACGCCTCTCCGATCAATTGCTGACGGAATTGCTGACACAACGGTCGCGGGCGGAAATGAAACGCGCTCAGGATTCGAAAACCCTTGGTACTACTGGTCTTTCGTGGTGGGCCGTACAGGACTTGAACCTGTGACCCCTTGCGTGTCATGCAAGTGCGCTACCAGACTGCGCCAACGGCCCTCGAAGGTTCTACCCTACCACCCGAGCGGCTCTCGACCGCGCCCTAGGCCAGGTGCAGGCTCATCTGTCCCATGTTGTTAAAGATCACCTGCTCCTTTAACACCTCGACGCTCGCCTTGGCGTCGTTGAGTGCGTCGTGACCTCCCGGCGACACCCGGTAGTGCCGGCAGAGCTGCTCAAGTCCCCGGCGCGGACGTAGGTCGCGCTCGGGCTCGATCGCGAGATCATGCTCGACCACGTCGATGATGCGCAGCGCCTCCAAGACCAGGCCGTCGTCGGCGAGATTGCGCCCCAGTACCGCTTGGTAGCTGCGTCGCAGCATCTCGAGGTCGAAGCGCGCGACGTTGGCACCCACCACGTAGGCGCCGCGGCGGTGGTAGTCAGTCAGTAGTGACGACGCCCTCACCAGGCCGGCCTCGACGCTCAGGACCTCCTCCGTGGCGCGCTTGGCCTCGAGGTCCTCGAGGCTCAGGCCGTGCACCCGGCGCGCACCCTCACTGATCGGCCGGTCCGGCAGGACGAAGAACTGGAATCCGGCGACGAGGGTGCCGAAGCGGTATTCGCAGAACCCGTAGGAGAGGGCTCGCTCGTAGTTGACGCTGAGCCCGGTCGTCTCGGTATCAAACCCGACCACGAGTTCGGGCATCTTCGTCCACTTCTTGACCACGGCTCAACCTTCTCAGGCCCCAGTGACACGCCCAATCCACTCAATGTAGCCGCGAGTCATCCCGAGGAAATGTGACGTCTCGCGGTAATTTTCTCTAGTCTTCACCATTTCTTACGGGAACCATAATGTTGCTCGGCTACTGTGCCATGCCGACGATTTTCTGCTCAAGGACACCATGAACGCTGCACGACTCACCCGCACCACAGTGGCGACTCTCGCCATCTTGCTCGGCACACTCGCCTCATTCGCTGCGCCGAGCACCGCCGGCGCGGCGGTTAACGCGCCCCGGGCGTTCTACCTGGTCATCGGGGCATCCGATTCACTTGGCGTGCAACCGTCGGCAACCTCGCCCGGCGGGCACCGCACTAACCGCGGCTACGCCAACGACGTGGTCGCGGCCGAGGCCGCTCGCGGCGTCACGCTTGACATGACCCAGATCGGCTGTCCGGGCGAGACGACGTTCACCATGATGAACGGCGGGGATCACTGCTACAGCGCCCCTACCACCCAGCTGTCGACCGCGATCGACTTCTTGAGCGCTCACCGCACCGAGACCGGTCTGGTCACCATCGACCTAGGATTCAACAACCTTCTACCCTGCCTTGTGCACGGAGCGCTCGACGCGAACTGTGTCAACGGTCTCTTGCCTCAGCTGCGTCTCGACATGACCACAATCCTCACGGCCCTAAAGGCGGCGGCGGGTCCGAACGTCACCTTCATCGGCATCGACCACTTCAATCCCTATCTCGCCTCGGCCGTGGGCGGCCCGAGTGGGCGGATCATCGCCTATGACTCGGTGCACCCACTGACGGCCCTGAACCGTACGCTCTATGACGTCTACGGATCCTTCGACATCGCGGTGGCCCACGCCGCGGCCGCGTTTCATCTCGCCGACGGTGATTCCGCCAAGGCGATACGCGGCGTTCGCGTGCCGGGTGACGCACTCCACGTCTGTGCACTGACCTACATGTGCCGCGCGCAGCACGCACCGAACTTCCACCCCGACAGCCGGGGGTATCGGATCATCGCCGGCGCGATCTTGAACGCACTGGGACCACACTGGCCCGCGGTGGACAGCAGCCGATAAGTTTCTCAGGTGCGCGACACTACCTTTCTGCTCGTGCGCCACGGTGAGACTGACTGGAACGTGCAGCGTCGCATCCAGGGCCACAGTGACGACGCGGGACTGACTGAACATGGTGTCGCACAGGTGCGCGCGGCGGCCGAACGCCTCCTCACCAGTGGAGCGACACGCATCATCTCGAGCGATCTCGTACGCGCGAGAGAAACGGCCCAACTCATTGCCCTTCGTCTCAAACTCCCAATTGAATTCGACGCTCACCTGCGCGAGCGCTCCTACGGCGAGCTCGAGGGGCATTCCCTCGATGAACTGACACCCGAAGGATCGGGGTTCTCTCATGGTGTGATTGTGGACCTGAACGCCGCAGCTCCGGGTGGCGAGTCAATCGCACAAGTCAAGGAACGCGTCGTCGACACCCTAGATCGTCTCGCCCACGACTACCCCGGAGAGATCATCATCATCGTCACCCACGGGGGCATCATTCGCACACTGCGCGCCGCTCAGTCATCCTCAATGCTCGGCCACGAGTGGAGCCAGGTCGACAACGCCGAGATCTGGGAGATGTCGGTACCAGACCGAAGCTAGTCCGCGGCCACCTCGAGGGGACCGTCACCGCGATCCTCGTGCCAACTCGCAGCCCGCACTCGATGAGGTCGAAGCGTCGACCACGGCGCGCGCCCTCGGCCAGTGACCGCGCGCGCCAGCGGCGTGCGGGCCATGATCGCAGTGAAGATGAATCCGAGAGTGTACACGATGACGAGGGCGAGCGGAGCCGCGAACTCCCAGGCGATATTGATAGCGAAATGCGTTCGCAGTCGCACTAGAAGCGGGATCCAGATCATCTGGGAGAGATAGACGCCGTAGGAGTTGTCCGATCCCGACTGCACGGCGGCGCGGGTGAAGAGCCCGCGCCGTGGTGAGACCAGGTACACCCCTAGCAGGTAGACGCACAGGATCGCCCCGACGTTATAGGGCACGATCGCCGGCGAGAAGACTTCCGTCCCGGTCAACAGGTACGCCGGCATCGCCACGTGACGACTCATCACCAAGATCGCCTCGGCGAGGGCCACTCCTCCCAGGGTGCCCGCGACGATGAGA
>JAJYGN010000069.1 GCA_021790675.1 Actinomycetes bacterium | reverse complement strand
ATGAACTGCGCCACTCGTGCGCCTCGCTCATGTTCTCTATGGATGTTCCCCTGGAAGCGGTGGCCGATCAACTCGGCCACGCCTCGATTGGCGTCACCAAGGGCGTCTACGTGCACCTGCTGCCAGGATCGAGAGCCAAGGCGGCCAAGGCGATGGAGGAACTTCTGTACAAGGATTTCGTGCCCGCCACGTCACCGCGGCCACGTCCTGCGGCTAGACAAATGGCTAGACATCGTCGAGCCAATGATAATAAGGAGCCCTTGATCAGCACTTCAGTGGGCCGCCCGAGTCTCGATCTCGGCACCTTGGGATTAAAAGTCCCCTGCTCTTCCCGATGAGCTAGCGGCCCGGTGGATGGAGATCTATCGTGAGAAACCTTCACTCCCCGGACTCGGAAGTTTAGTCCACCCGATTTACCGAATTTCTGATCTCCTCAACGAGCGTTTCGACATGGTACGGCGGCATTGGCGGAACTCGTGGGTCACGGTACGTGATTCGATGCACCCTACGACGACGACCGACCTCATCAGAGTTCGTCTTCGCCGGTCTGGAGACGTTCCATGAAGCGCCACGAGTTGGCGATCTCGACGAATCCAAATTGTGCGTAGAGCGAATGAGCATCGGTGGTCAGTAGGAGCATGCGACGGAGCCCATGAAGGTCAGGGTGGTTGACCACTTCTATCATCAGCCACTTGGAGAGGCCTTTACCGCGGTGCGGAGCCACGATGAAGACGTCGGCGACGAGTGCGAACGTGGCCCTGTCGGTGACAACGCGCGCGAAGCCGACCTGATCGTCGCCAGAGTAGACACCGAAACACAGTGAGTTCTCAATTGACCTCTCAACAACGTGCCGAGGTATTCCCGGACACCAATACGACTCCTCCGATAAGAAGTGGAAGACGAGGTCAACGTCTAATCGTTCCCGATGAGTAGAGATTTCGTAGCCCGCAATCGTCATTGCACAGTCCTCGTCAGCGGATGTCAGATCTGTCGGTGCCACCTCACGAGACCGCGAGCGTGTCCGCCGTCGAAGTCTGAGGTTAGCCCCGGACCTACTGTGTCATTCAAGGGGTTGCCATGGCGTCGCAGCCGATGGAGACCGATGACGTGCTACCCCATGGACATTCGGTGTTGGCGTGCTGTCGGACCGAGTTATTGCTGCAAGGCCCCACCCTACGACCCGCGCCTGGTGACTGTGGTGTCGCTTTTGACGCGTTGGTGACCCTGACTCAGGGGTGAAAACGCAGGAGAATCAGTCCGGCCGCGAGCATCACGCCGGTCCAGCAGAGAGTCTTCAATGACCGCTCGAGGGGTTGGAGCATCGAGGCACGGGTGATCGGTATCGTCGTTCCATCTAGGCGAACGATTCTGCCGTCAACCGACTGCGCGCTGCGGCGCAACGCCCGAGCGGGCGTCGAGAGCAATTGTTGCAGTCGGGTGATCAGTGCGCCGAAACCTGCTACGACGAGTGACGAGATGCTGAGGGCTTCGTGTTGGGCGAAATACGCCGTGAGGATGGGGAAGGCGCCCCAACCCAAGGTCATCACCAACGGCGTGTGCATTCGTCCACCGAAGAGTTCGAGGTTGTAGAAGACAGCGAGCACCACACCGACGGCGATGAAGATCGCGAGGTAGGCGCTGGTGATGAACATCCCGATGATTCCGAGCGTCACCGCCGTGCCCAGGCCGAAGAGGGCGGCGGCAACGAGGTGCGACGTCGGAATTGTCGTCTGCAAGGGTCGGCCGTGCAGCTCGTCAAGGGCGTGCGCTCCCACGCCCACGGCGAAGAAGAAGGCCGCCACTGTCGCCACGAGCTTCACCGCGTTGACCGGTCCGCTGAGGCACGCACCGATCGTCACGAGGGAGAGATGCAGCATCGTGTACGGCGGGTGTAGCAAGGTCCACCACTGCTGCAAGCGAGGAGGGTGAAGGAAAGTAGGTCGAGAGTAGAATGCGGGGCCTTCGGCGGGAGCGGGGTCCGTGGGGTTGGTCGACACGATCAGCCCGCTCGATAACCCGAGATCACCACGCCGCCGCCCAGGCTCATGGAGCGAATCTCGACATGGTCGAGTCCCGCTCGTCGCCATGCCTCGACCGTCCAGTCAACGGGGTAGGCGCGATAGTGCCGCGAGATGCTGGGGCCGAGAAACCGACCGACCGTCCACCAGGCCCGACCACCCATCAACCACCCCGCCGTTGGCAAGACGAATCTCGTGTAGCACCACCACGCGAGGCGCCGCCCCCGTTGATCGGGCACGGCGAATTCCAGGCTCGCCACGGGTCCGCCCGGCTTGACGACGCGGGCCAGCTCGCGAAGGGCCGCCGCCGGATCTTCAACGTAGCGCAGGAGATAGGTGAAGGTGAGTGCGTCGAAGGTCGCGTCGGCGAAGGGCAGTCGTTCACCTCGCCCGAGCACCAGGGATATTCGATGTTCCAGATGAGACCGTCGCACGTTGGCCTGACCGAGTGTGATCATCTCGTCGCTCAGGTCGAGCCCGACGATGTGGGCCTCGGTGTGCGCGGCGAGCTTCTTGGTCACCCCGCACGTCCCGCAAGCGACGTCCAGGATGAGGTTGGGTTTGGACCCCACGATTCGATCGATCATCGCCCGCCGCCAACGGCGATCCTGACCCATCGAGAGGACGGCGCCGAGCGCGTCATAGCGCGACGGCAGAGGCGCGAAGAGCTCACGGGCGAACTCGTTGGGCGAACGTCGAGAGTCGCGGATCATGCGTCCCGGCCGTCTCAGAGTGACTCCTCGGACGCTGCCTGCGTTGAAGCGAAGGGGAGGGCGCTACGGGTGATGTCAGCGGGGTGGCTGCCATCATCGCGCACGACGCGAGAGGTGCTCGGCAACCCGTACTCCCGTTCTCGAACGCCGGAGAACCTCACGGTGGCTAATTCGCGTAACCGACTGTGATGCACACGACCCCCCTCCCTCGAGCGTTACTCAACGACATGCCCCGTGACGTCTGTGGCGAGAGGATGGACTCCTCGGCTTCTTTCCGGCAGCCTATAGTCCTCGGCCAGATTCCACGTTGTCGGCTAGCCAAGCGCGGTGACGGGATGCCTTAAAGAGTCAGGTCGAGCCACTCGAATCTTGCGGTCGATGGGTGGGTAGCGACATCGAGTCGGTCCATGCCGTCCGCTCCCGTGATCGCAAGGAGCATCTCGATAAGGTGAACCCATGGCGGGGCGAGTCAAATTCGAGGATCTGTCGTCTCACTGCAGTCGTTTCCTGGCGGGTGACGGGCCGCGCACCGTGTCGAGTCTCCTCGAGCAGATACCCGCGGACACCCTGCCTGACTTATACGGTAACGGCGGTGTCGTCAGCGAACTCGAAGACGAGGTCGCCCAGCTCCTGGGCAAGGAGGCGGCGCTCTTCTTGCCGACGGGCATCATGGCTCAGCAGGCGGCGCTACGCGTGCTCGCGGATCGGCGTTCGAAGACGACGATCGCGTTTCACCCGATGTGTCACCTTCGAACGCACGAGGAGAACGCGTTCTCGCGACTTCACGGTCTCTCTGAGATCGTCGTCGGATCACGCTTCTCGCCGTTGGCGCCCCTCACCCTTGCCGAACTGGACGAGATCAAAGAGCCGATCGGGGCGCTGCTGCTCGAATTGCCCCAACGTGACATCGGGGGATATCTCCCGACGTGGAAAGAGCTTCGCGCGCAGGTCCAGTGGGCGCGAGACCGTGGTGCGGCGCTGCACCTGGACGGCGCGCGGCTCTGGGAGGCGGCGCCGTACTACGCGAGCTCGGCCAACGCGTCCCTCGCCGACATCGCCGCGCTCTTCGACACGGTCTACGTTTCTTTTTATAAGGGCCTCGGAGGGATCTCCGGCAGCTGCGTTGCAGGAGATCGTGATGTGATCGACGAGGTGAGCCTGTGGCGCACCCGTCACGGCGGCCGGCCGTACATGCTCTGGCCCTATGCCGCGTCCGCGCTCAGCGTGCTGCGCTCTCGCCGTTCGGACATGGCCTCTTATTACCGGCGAGCGCGCGCCGTCGCCCGAGAGGTCCGCGCCTTTGACGAGATCGAGGTCCTGCCCGACCAGGTCCGTAGTCCCCTAATGCACTTGCGCTTTCGCGCGACGGTCAAGGAGATGGAGGCGCGAGTGCGCGACATCGCCGAGTCAGAGGGCGTGTGGACCTTTTCGCGCCCTTTCATCTCCGAAGGGACGCGCCTGCAGCGCTACGAGTACCAGATCGGTCGGGCCAGCATGGAACTTTCCGTCGACGAGACCGTGTCGGCGATCGCTCGACTGGCCGGCCGACCGGGCTAGCAGATCGCCACTCGCCCAATACTGACTCGCGTCAGGCGGACGACACTGATGCGCACGCGTCGAGACGCGCTGCTGTCGGAAAGCAGCTCATGCGAGTCAGCGATCAAGCGCTTGAGAGCGGCGCTCGCCGGTCGGAATCGCGTCTGACGATGCGACTGTGAACTCGGGGCGAGCATCGGGGGCGGTGATGGCGGGGGGCTCCGGGGAGCCACTGGACGCTGGTGCATCGGGTCAACGGGCGACGTACCTTCACAAGCGCCGTTAGATGCGCCAACTCCGTTGCACTGGTTTGCGATCACAACGGCTTCGAGGACGTGACGTTGTCTACGTCGTAGCGTCGTCGGAGACGTCATGCGGCGGCCCAGGCCGCGCGATCAGGCCGCGTTGACCTGTGACGAAGGGCCCTCGTGCGCGGCGGGAGCGATTCCGCTAACCGGCGACCCTTCGCGTGGTGGCGTCGGCGCATCGGAGGAGCCGACGGCGAAGGACGCCACGGCTGCCTCGACGGCCATCGCCAGTGTTTCACGGCGCGTGGGATCAGTGAAGGGCTCGCTCTTCCAGGTCTCGAAGTCGGCGACGTCGCCCTCGTCGGTTCCGATCATGTTGATGAGCATCTTCGCCTCCCTCGCTGAGGACAACGTCGCGCCCTCCGAGCTCGATCTCCTGCCTGGCACACTGCCAGGCAGGACACGAAATGCTGATACGAGAGTCACATTATTTGCACAATCTTCGCGGGTGGGGGATATTGTCGCCTGTCACATTGTTGCCGTATCGGGTGGGTCGATCCGCAGACGGCGAGTAGTCTCGCTGTCGTGGCGGAGACGGATAACACGAGCGTGGCGCGCATCGAAGCCGTGCTCAACGAGGTCGACCGCGCCCTCGAGCGGCTGCGCGCCGGCACCTATCGATCCTGCCAGGTCTGCGGCGCGCCGATCGACGAGGCCAGCCTCGTGGAGTCGCCCCTTCTCGCTCACTGCCCGGCGCACCCCGAACTCAGCTAGTTCCCGCGCTGCGAGTTGGTCATTGCCCGCGTGTCGGTGAGCCCGTCTCGCGGCGTCGTAATACTATCAGAATTTGACAAGAATGATGTTGACAATGACGTCAATATGACGCTATATTGATATCAATGTTGATATCAGACTATGTCACGAACATCCGCGGCGACTTCGAGAACCTCGCCGCGTTCGCCAGCGAGGAGAACGCGGCGATGATCGGCCGGCTTGCCAGCACCCTGGGTCCGTCCTTCGCGACGCACCTGCTTGACGCGGTGAACTCGCTGGTTCAGGAGTACAACGTCGCCAGTCCCGCGCCGTTGAGCCTGGTCGTTGAGGGCGATGACGTGCGCCTGGCGCGCGTCGCAGGACCCGAGCTCGACGAGGCGACACCGACGAGCAACTACTCGGCGCGCATCGCGCTGCGTCTGAGCGACGAGCTCAAGGAGAGCATCGAGAACCTCGCCACCGACGTGGGCTCGTCGGTGAACTCGTGGATCGTGCGCTCGCTCGAGCGCTCCGTGCGCCAGGACGTGCCGCGGGCCGACTTTTCGTCGAAGCGCCAGCTGCGCGGCCGCGGTCGGGCTTAGAGAAGGAGGAAGTTGTCATGTTTCGCATCGCACCACCACTTTCGAATCGAACCGACGACTACGTGGCGACACGACGGCGCACGCTCAACTTCGAGGTCACCGGCGGGGAGCCCCACGCTCTAGGGATGGACCTACTTCGCACCATCCCGCACTCCACCGAGCCGACGGTGATCTCGCGGCGCTACGTGGTTGTCAACACCAACAAGGAGAGAGTCATGACCAGGGACACGAGCCGTTCGGAAGGTTTCGAGCACGAGCGCCGCGAGGAGTTCGCCGCCGACGGGCCGATCTCTGCGAAGATCGTGACGAGAAGCGGTGACGTCACCGTGCGCGCGAGCACCGACGGCGCGGTCGGCGTCGTGGTCGGCACGAATCGCGCGAGCGGCCTCGAGCGGCTCGAGCGCGCCGTGATCCACTTCGACCCCGCCCGCGCGACCCTTGAGGTCGAAACGATCCCTCACGGCACTCGCGGTGCCAAGCGAGGGGAGTGGTTCGTCACCTCGAGCGACCTCGACGTGGTCCTCACCCTTCCGGAGGGATCCGATCTGCAGGTGACGACCGCCTCCGGTGACACCCTCGTCGGCGCGACGTTGAGTGACGTGAGGGTGACCAGCGCCTCGGGCGACGTGCGCGCGACCGCGGCGCTCGAGGAGTTCGATGTCCGTACGGCCTCCGGCGACGTGACCGCGGGCACCGTGCACAAGAGGCTGCGCTGTCGCGTGGCCTCGGGCGACGTCACGGCGCACGCCGCTGCGTCCACCGAGATCGCGAGCGCTTCGGGCGACGTCGTGTTGACTTCAGAGGGCCCGGGCGAACTCTCGGTCAACTCGGCCTCGGGCGACGTGACCGTTCACGTGGCGAGCGGTGTCACCGTGGACGTGACCGGTCGGACGATATCGGGCAGCCTGCGATCCGAGATCAACCTCGACGGCGAGGGCGCCGATGCCTCCGCCAGCGAGTTGTCCTTCATCAAGGTGAACACCGTCTCCGGTGACATCCTGATCGATCGGGCCCGCCGCTAGGCGACTACTTCTTCGTCGCCCAGAAGATCTCGGCGATCGCGTCGATCTCGCTCAACAGGCGGTCGGCCACAGCCACGTCGTTGGTCTTCTTCGCGTCGCCGGCGGACTTGGTCGCCATCCAGAACAGGTCGTGAAGGTTTGGGAACTCCTTCAGGTGGTCGACCTTGAAGTAGTCGGTCCACAGCACCCACAGGTGGTGCTTGACGAGCTCGCAGCGCTCCTCTTTGATCAGGGTGGCGCGCACCTTGAAGTCGGGGTCGCTGGAGGCGTTGTACTTCTCCATCGTTGCCTTCACGGACTGGGCCTCGATGCGGGCCTGGGCGGGGTCGTAGACGCCGCAGGGCAGGTCGCAGTGAGCCGACACCGCGGTGGGTGTCGAGTGGGCGTCGAGCAGATCAACGATGCGTGAGAGCACGGTCATGGTGTCGCCTTTCGGTTAGGTCGTTACCACCTGAGGTTAGCCAGCGGTTCCGGTTAACGTTTCACCTCGTGGTGCGCCTCGCAGAAGCCTTCGTGCGCCGGGTCGTGGTCGAGGGGCTCTCCATGGCCCCGACCTACGCGCCCGGCGAGCGCCTGACGGCGCGACGCCGACTGGGGCGCGTACGCGTGGGCGACGTCGTCGTGGTGCCCGATCCTCGCGCTCCCCAGCGCCTCCTCTTGAAGCGCTGCGTCGCACGCACGCGCCGCACGCTCGAGCTTCGCGGTGACAACGCCGCGGCCTCGACCGACTCGCGCGACTTCGGTCCGGTCGATGAGCGCAGCGTGCGCTGGGTCCTCGCGAGTTCGTCGTGGAGGGCGGCCGTGGGCGACCGTTAGGCTTCCGGCGTGGCGCGTCTCGCGGTGCTCTCCTATCACACGTCGCCGCTCGCCCAGCCGGGCACCGGCGACAGCGGCGGCATGAACGTCTACGTGCGCGAGCTCTCGGCCGCGGTGGCCCGCCTCGGCCACGAGGTCGACGTCTACACGCGACGCGAGAGCCCCGATCAGCGCGACGTCGTGCGCGTCGAGCCGGGCTTTCGCGTCCACCACGTGACCGCGGGTCCCGTCTCGCCACTGGCCCGCGACGAGATGACCCACTACGTTGATGAGTTCACCGACTCTCTCAAGGCCTGCTTTGGCTCGAGCGGCCGACCCGACGCGATCCACGCCAACTACTGGTTGAGCGGGCTGGTCGGACACCGGCTCAAGCACGAACTCGATCTTCCCCTCATCATGACCTTCCACACGCTCGAGCGGGTGAAGGCGGCCACCTTCGAGTCCGAGTCCGAGGAACGTGCCGAGCAAGAGGCCGCTCTCTTCGCCTGCGCCGACGCGGCGCTCGCCAGTTGCGAGGTCGAGGCAGACCAGTTCGTGCGGCTCTACCACGCGAGCGCGGCGCGCGTGCACGTGGTGCCCCTCGGGGTCGAGCACGCCTTCTTCTCCCCGGGGTACCGTCCCCAGGCGCGGCGCGCCCTCGGGCTGGACCCCGCGGCGTCGCTGCTGCTCTTCGTGGGGCGCATCCAGAGTCTCAAGGGCGTTGATCTGGCTCTGGAGACCCTGATCGAGACGCGCGCGCGCGGTGCGGCGACCAAGCTCGCGATCATCGGCGGGCCCTCGGGCCCGGGTGGGCGCGAGACTCTCGCCGCGCTGCACGAGCGCGTGCGCGAGGCGGGCGTGATTTCCCATGTCGGCTTCGTCGCTCCCCAAGCCCACCAGCTCCTCTCGACGTGGATGCGCGCGGCCGACGTCACGCTCGTGCCCTCGCGCGCCGAGAGCTTCGGCCTGGTAGCGCTGGAGTCTTCGGCCTGTGGCACCCCGGTGGTGGCGAGCGACGTGGGGGGCCTGCCCACGCTGGTCGACGACGCCGTGAACGGATTTCTGCTCGGCGAGCGCGATCCCTCGGCCTGGGCCGACGCGGTCGAGCGCTCGCTCGACCCGGCGGTTGCGGCCACACTCTCGGCCGGCGGGGTCAAGCGTGCCGCGCCCTACACCTGGCGCGCCGCGGCCGAGTCGCTCACGGCCCTCGTCGACACCTTCGTCGCCGAGGGCGCGATGTCCTGCTAGTGGACGCGTCGCAGCGAGCGAGCCATCTCAACAGGCTGCTGGCGGCGTGGGCGAGCGAGTGGACCGCCGGCGGCCTCTTCGGTGAGATCGAGCACCGCGCCGAGCCCGATGCGCGTGGCGACTACCACTGGCTGCTTCGAGTGCGCGGCGAGGAGAAGGACGTCATCACGCTGTGGTGGCGCCTCGGCAAGCGCCGCGTGCACGTTGAGTGCGAAGTGATGCCCACGCCGGAAGAAAACCTCGAGACGCTCTACCGTTTCCTTTTGACACGCAACGCAACACTGGCACCGCTGCACTGCGCGATCGGGCCCGAGGAGGGGATCTACCTCGTGGGATCGCTCGGCCTCGACGAGGTGACGATTCCCAAGGTCGACGAGATCGTGGCCGCGACCATCACCCAGGTCGACGAGATCTATCCCACCGCGATGTCCCTGGGCCATCCGCGCTGGTTCCGGCGCCGGCCTTCGCGACCCGCCAGGTGACCAGGTAGCGTGACGTCATGGCCTACGAACTGATCATCGTCGGGGGCGGCAAGATGGGCTCGGCCCTGGCCGAAGGGCTGATCCGAGCCCGCTGGTGCACCCCTGAGAAGTTGCTGGTGGTAGAGAGCGCCCGCGAGACCCGCGACGAGCTGCTGGTTCGCCTGCACGGCGTCGCCGTCGTGGCGACGCTCGAACTCGAGCACGTCTCACCCGCCAGCGGGGTCGTCTTGTGCGTGAAGCCCGACCACGCCGAGGCCGCGGCGCGCCTGGTGGGCGCCTGCGGGGCCCTGCGCGTGCTCTCGGTCGTCGCGGGACTGTCCACCGCTCGCATTGAGGCGGTGATGCCTGGGCCGGTCGCGGTGGTGCGGGCCATGCCCAACACCCCGGTGCTCGTTGGCCGGGGCGCCAGCGCCATCGCCGGTGGCGCCCACGTCACCAGCGACGACCTCGACTGGGCCGAGTCCGTGCTCGGCGCGGTGGGCTCGGTCGTTCGCGTGACCGAGCGCAACATCGACGCCGTGACCGGCCTCTCGGGGCCCATGCCGGCCTACCTCTACCTGGTCGTCGAGGCCCTGATCGAGGCCGGGGTGCACCAGGGCCTCTCGCGCGAGGTGTCGCGCCAGCTCGTGGTGGACTCCTTCGCCGGCTCGGCCGAACTGCTCGTCCAGAGCGGCCAGTCGCCCGAGGAATTGCGCTCGATGGTCACCTCCCCCGGGGGCACCACCGCCGCGGGGCTGCGCGTGCTCGAGAACCGGGCGGTGCGCGCGGCGTTCCTCGACGCCGTCGCCGCGGCGGCCGAGCGCAGCCGACAATTGGGCCGCTAGACGCCAAAGTAACGTGGGTGCGGTGACCACCCGCCTGCGCGCGCGCAAGCTCTCCGAGCCCACCATCTCGCGACTGCCGATCTACCAGCGCATCGTCGAGAGTTGGATCGCTCGCGGTGAGACGCGCATCGACTCGCGCCAGATCGGCGAGCTAGCGGGGGTGACGGCCACGACCGTGCGGCGCGACCTGGCCGGTCTGGGCACGCTCGGCACGAGGGGGGCGGGATATGAGCCGTCCCTGCTCGCCAGCCGCATCGCCGAGGCCCTCGGTCACGATCTTCACTACGGCGTTGTCGTGGTCGGCCTGGGCAACCTGGGCCGGGCGCTCGTGAACTCGTCGAACTTCTTGATTCGTGGCGCGCAGCTCAGCGCCCTCTACGACATCGACCCGGCCGTGGTGGGCACCGAGATTGCCGGCCACGTGGTCGAGGACTTTCGCGGAGCGATCGCTCCGGCCACCGTCGGGGTCCTCTGCGTGCCCAGCTCCGCCGCCCAGGCCAGCGCCGACCACCTCGTCGCCGCGGGCGTCCGGGGCATCTTGAACTTCGCGCCTCAGGTGATCTCGGTACCTCTGGGCACCGCGGTGCACTACGTGGACTTCTCCATCGAGCTGCAGATCCTGACCTATCACCTCAACAACGGCACGGGTCCTCTCGGCGGCGTGCTGCATTCGCTGGGCATCGCGGGGCCGAGCGCTCCTAACATGGCCAAAAACGCGGAGGCGGCGTGGCACTGATATCGGTGGGCATCGACCACGAGCACGCGGACCTCGACTTTCTCGAGCGCGCAACGATCCTCGAGCACGAGTGGAGCAAGGTCCTGCGAACCCTCGTGGCCCAGCGCAACATCCACGAGGCCGTCTTCGTCTCCACGTGCCTTCGCACCGAGGTGGTGGCGGTCATCGACCTCTTCCACGGCGCGATCGAGGACGTCGTGACGACCCTCTCGCTCTTCACCGGCATCGAGGCGGGCGAGTTCGAACATCGCCTGAGCGTGCACTTCGATCGCGGAGTCGCCTCGCACCTCTTCGAGGTCGCGGCCGGGCTCAAGTCGGTGGTGCCCGGTGAATTCGAAGTGCTCGGCCAGCTGCGCCGCGCGCTCGAGCTCGCTAAGGAGGAGCAGACCGCCGGCGCCGAGCTCGACGAGCTCTTTCATCGCGCGCTGGCGGCCGGACGACGCGTGCGCGCCGAGACCACGATCGCGCGCGGTACCACGAGCTTCGCCCAGGCGGCCGCGGCGATGGCGCTCGAGGAGTTCGCGGAGTCCTTCGAGGGCGCGCGCGTGGTTGTCGTCGGCGCGGGCCAGCTGGCCGGGGGTGTGGCGAAGGCCCTGCTCGACGCGACGCCGCGCCTGGGCGAACTGGTGATCGTCAATCGCGGTCCCGAGCGAGCCGAGAAGCTGGCGCGCGAGGTGGGCGACGAACGCGTGCGCGTCGCGACCCTCGCATCGCTCAACGAGCTCGTGGACCGAGCCGACCTCGTCGCGGTGGCCGCCGAGGTGCCCGCACCGCTAATCACGCGCGCCGACCTGGCTGCGCGCGACCGGCCGCTGCTCGTGCTCGACCTGGGGATCCCACGCGCGGTCTCCCTCGACGTCACCGAGATCGAAAGCGTTCGCCGCGTCGACGTCGGCGACCTGAGCGAGCGCGTCGAAAGCGCCCTCGATGGTCGGCGCGAGGCCGTCGCCGAGGCCGAGCGGCTCCTCGCCGAGGACGTCGAGCGCTACGTCGCCGAACAGCGGGCCCGCGGCGCGTCGCGAATCGTGAGCGAGCTGCGCGATCACTTCGACGAGGTGGTCGCCGGCGAATTCGCGCGCCGCGAGCACGACCTGGCCAAGCTCGAGGACTCGTCGCGTGAGCTCGTGGCGTCCCTGGTGCGCTCGGTCGTGGCCAAGCTCGCCCACCGACCGACGATCGCCCTGAAGGAGGCGGCCGGCACCGATCAGGGCGTGCGTCTGACTGAGGCCACCCGCCAGCTCTTCGATCTATGACCACGTTGCGACTCGGGACGCGGCGTTCGCCCCTCGCGATGGCTCAGGCACGACACGTCGCCGACCTGCTCGGCCACGTCGGCGTGGACTGCGAGATCGTGGCCGTGGACACCAGCGGGGACCGCCGACGCGACGTCCCTCTCGCCATCCTCGGTGGCCAGGGGGTCTTCGCGGTGGAGATCCAGCGGGCTCTCGCCACGGGCGAGGTGGACGCCGCGGTGCACAGCGCCAAGGACTTACCGAGCGCGACGCCGCCCGGACTCGTCCTCGCCTGCGTGCCCGAGAGGCGTGACGCCGCTGACGTGCTGGTGGGCCGCTCGCTCGCCGGGTTGGGACCGGGCTCAATCGTCGCGACGGGTTCGCCGCGGCGCCGGGCGCTCCTGCTCGAGCGCCGGCCCGATCTAAAGGTCGTCGAGCTGCGCGGCAACATGGCGACGCGCCTGGCGCGCGCCGGCGACGACGTGGACGCGATCGTGGCCGCCGCCGCAGCGCTCGAGCGCCTGGGTGAGAGCGCCCGCGTCGCCGAGCGGCTCGATCCGACCTGGTTCGTACCCCAGGTGGGCCAGGGCGCGATCGCGGTGGAGGCGCGCGAGGACGACGAGATCGCGCTGCGCGCCCTCGTAGGGATCGACGACGCCCTCGCCCACGCCGCCCTTCGATGCGAGCGCGCCTTCCTGGCCACGCTCGGCACCGGCTGCAGCGTGCCGGCCGGTGCGTACGCCACCGCGAGCGCCGACGGTGTGAGCGTGCGCGGCGTGATGCTCGCGATCGACGGCTCGAGCAGCGTGCGCGAGGAGATGACGGGCAGCGATCCCGAGGACGTCGGCGCGACGCTCGCGCGGGTGCTGGCCGACGACCGCGGGGGACGCGCGTTGGCGGGCTGGTGATGCGCGTCGTCCTGACCCGCGAAGCGGGACGCAACGACCAGCTGCGCGCGTGGCTCCACGACGCGTTCGACGTCGACGAGATCCCTCTCACGCGTACCGAGTTTCTCGACGACGAGGTTGAAGTCGCCCTCGCGTCTTTGCACCTGCACGAGTTTCGCTGCCTCGTGGTGACGAGCGCACGCGCGGCCGACGCCGCCGCGCGAGCCGCGGCGCGCGTCGAGGCGCCGATCGTCAGCGTGGGACCCGTCACGAGCGCCGCGCTCGCTGCCCTCGGTGTCGACGTGGCGGGCGAGGCCACCAGCGCGGGCGACGCCGCCGCTCTGGTCGCCGTCGGTCCGGTGCTCTCTCTCGGGGCGCGAGAGACGCGGCCCGAACTCGCGAACGCTCTGGGTGAGCGGGGGATCTCAGTGACGCACGTGGCCTGCTACGCGACCCTGCCCGTCAAACTGACGCCCGAGCAGGCCGATCGCCTCGCTGCGGCCGACGTCGTCATCATCGGCGCGCCCTCGGCCTGGGCGGTCGCCGCACCCCACGTGCGCGAGGCGACCTGGGTCGTGGTGCCCGGTGAGACGACGGGAGCGGCGGTGCGCGCGAGTCACGCGCGGGTGCACGTGGGCTGGGGACCAGACCTCGCGACGACGCTGGTGGGACTCGACTCCTAGATCGTTCGCACAGCCCAGGCAATAGGCTGAACGCGTGTTCCCCGTTGATCGACCCCGCCGACTGCGGCGCACCGCGGCGCTGCGGCGCCTGGTGGCCGAGACGACGCTGCGCCCCGAGGACCTGGTCGCACCCCTCTTCGTGGGAGAGGGCTTGGACGAGCCGCGCTCGATCTCCTCGCTGCCGGGCCACGCGCAGCACTCGCTCGCGTCGCTGCGCGCCGAGGTCGGCGCCCTGGCGTCGGCCGGCGTCGGCGGCGTGATCCTCTTCGGCGTGCCCACGACCAAGGACGAGGTCGGCTCGGGCGCCTACGACCCCGACGGCATCGTCCAGGTGGCCTTGCGCGACCTTCGCGACACCTACGGCGATGACGTGGTGGTGATGGCGGACCTGTGCCTTGACGAGTACACGAGCCACGGTCACTGCGGCGTGCTCGACTCTTGCGGTGCGGTTGACAACGACGCCACCCTCGAGCTCTACGCGCGCGCGGCGCTGGCCCAGGCCGAGGCCGGCGCGGCGGTCGTCGCGCCGAGCGGCATGATGGACGGCCAGGTTGGCGCGATCCGCTCGGCGCTTGACGAGAGCTCTCACGCCGACACGGTGATCCTCGCCTACACGGCCAAGTACGCGAGCGCCCTCTACGGACCCTTCCGCGAGGCGGTGAATGTCGAGATCGCCGGCGGCGGAGACCGGCGCGGCTATCAGCAGGACTACCGCAACCGGCGCGAGGCCCTGCGCGAGGCGCGCCTCGACATCGACGAAGGCGCTGACATCATCATGGTCAAGCCGGCGATGACCTACCTCGACGTGCTCTCGGACCTGGCGAGCGAGCTCGACGTGCCCCTCGCCGCCTACCACGTGAGCGGCGAGTACGCGATGGTCAAGGCCGCCGCCGAGCGCGGCTGGCTCGACGGCGCGGGCATCGCTCTCGAGCAGCTCACCGCAGTCAAGCGCGCCGGGGCCGACTTCATCCTCACCTACTTCGCGCGCGAGGTCGCCGAGGGGCTGAACCCTTGACCAACCTGGAGTGGTTCGAGCGGGCTCGTGCGGTGATCCCCGGCGGGGTCGACTCGCCGGTGCGCTCCTTCTCCTCGGTGGGCGGCGTGCCCTACACGGTGGTGAGCGGCTCGGGCGCCTACGTCACCGACGTCGAGGGCACGAGGTACCTCGACTTCGTCCAGTCCTACGGCGCCTCGCTGCTAGGACACGCCCACCCGAGCGTGGTCGAGGCGATTCGCGAGGCCGCTCATGCCGGAACGACCTTCGGCGCGCCAACCCCTGGCGAGGTTCGCCTCGCCGAGATGCTCGTGGCGCGCGTTCGCGGTCTCGAGCAGGTGCGCTTCGTCTCCTCGGGCACCGAAGCGGCGATGAGCGCAGTTCGTCTCGCGCGCGGCGCGACGGGTCGCAACCGCGTGGTCAAGTTTGACGGCTGCTATCACGGTCACTCCGACGGCCTGCTGGTCGCCGGCGGCAGCGGCGTGGCCCAGCTGGGTCTGCCGGGATCGGCCGGAGTGACCGCCGGCGCGGTCGCCGACACGGTGGTCGCCCCCTACAACGCGGTGCCCCGCTTGGACGAGTCGGTCGCCGCGGTGATCGTCGAGCCGGTCGCGGCCAACATGAATCTGGTCGCACCCGCGGCGGGCTTCCTCGCGGGGCTGCGCGCCGAGTGTGACCGGGTGGGCGCACTTCTCATCTACGACGAGGTCATCACGGGTTTTCGACTGGGCGTCGGTGGCGCGCAGGCTTATTACGGAGTCGCGCCCGACCTGTGGTGCTTCGGCAAGGTGATCGGCGGGGGACTGCCGGTGGGGGCCTTCGGTGGCTCGGCAGAGCTGCTCGGATATCTCGCGCCGAACGGACCCGTGTACCAGGCCGGCACCCTCTCAGGTAACCCGCTGGCCATGGCGGCCGGGGCCCGGGTGCTCGAGCTCGTGGGTGCGGACGACTACGCGGGTCTGGCGACGCGCGTCGAGCACTTCGCCGCGCACCTCGAGCAGGCGATTGGTGCCAGCGGGCTCGTCGCGCGCGTGCCGCGCGTCGGCCCCCTCGCCGGACTCTTCCTCTCGCGCGAGGAGTTCGCCGCGCCGACTAACTTCGCCGAGGCGCGCGCGCTCGCCGAGAACGGCCTCTACGCCCCGTTCTTTCACGCGATGCTGCGACGCGGCGTGGCGCTGGCTCCGGGGGCCTACGAGATCCTCTTCGTCGGACTCGCCCACGGCGAGCCCGAACTCGACCTCGCACTCGAGGCCGCGGCCGGGGCCGCCGCCGAGGTCGCGGCCACCCTCGCGTGACGGCGCTGTCCTCCTCCGGCTGGAGCGTGCACCCGAGCTTCGTGCCCCACGGGCCCACCTCGCCGGTCACGCTGCTCTTCGACGACGAGGGACTCACCCAGCTCGCCGGCGTCTACCCCGTGGCCTGGCAGACACCCTGGAGCGAAATCACCCACCCCCAGCTCGTGCGCACCGGGCGCTCACTGGCCCTCTTTGCCACCATCGGCGACGTGCGCTACGCCTGGCGCAGCACCTCGCTCGCGGACTACGAGGACCTGCGCGCGATCGTGCTCGATCACGGTGGCGAGGTCGCGCGTCGTCGTCGCCGCGCTGGCGCGCTGGTCGCGGCGGCGGTGCTGCTGCTGGCCTCTTTCGCGGGGGGCATCGCCGCGTGGTTCTCGGGACCCTCGAGCGAGCTCGCCGACGCTCGCGCGGTCAATTTGACCCTGCGCGACCTGCCCCCGGGCTACGCGGTGACACCTACGTCGGTGTTGGGCTTCATCTTTCCACCGGCGAACCAGGTGATCACCTCGACGCCGACGACCGCGGCGCCGGTCAGCTCGTCGTGGACCCGGGCGATCGCCGCGTTCCAGTCGTGCCTCGGGGTTTCGAACGCGAAGGACCGCGTCTACGGCGCTGCCGGGCAGATGCCCGACTATCAGGTCTCCTCGCCGATCTTCTCCTCGAGCAGCTTCGGGGGCATCCAGCTCGCCTCGACCTCGCAGTACTACGCGACGACCACGATGGTCGAAAAGGACGTCGCCGAGATGAGCCGCGCGGGCTTCGGGGCCTGCTTCGCGCGCTCTAACGCCGACCTGGTGTACTCGGGCGCGACGGGTTCCTCGGCCAGCCTGACCGGCGGCGTCAACTGGAATCCGCCGACCTACGCGCGCGGCTGGTCCCGTGGAGGAGTGGCCGATCTCACGGTTCCCGGGGCTGGCGCCCCCCTGCACCTGGTGATGGTCGTCACGGCCGAGGGGCACTATGAGGTGACCCTCGGTGTGCTGGTGGCCGAGTGGCCCCAGAGCGCGTCATTCGTCGCGGGACTGCTCTCGACTCTCAAGGCGCGCATCGGCCCGAGCGGCGCCATCTCGGCGTAGCGCGTTCGGATCTCCGGTCGACGTGAGAGAGATCCCGATGTCCGAGGAGAAGCCGTGTCCGTGATCGCGCTGCGCGCGCTGGGCGACGACGACCTTGACGCGGTCTTTTCAATGATGCGCGACCCCGTGGCGGTCACTCTGGCGGCCTTTAGCGCGGCTGATCCCGACGACCGGACGGCCTTCGACGCTCACATGGACGCGGTGCGACGCTCGCCGGACAACCTGCTGCGTGCGGTCACGAGCGACGGGGCCTTCGTGGGCACTGTCGCGAGCTTCGCGTCCGAGGGTCACCGCGAGGTGACTTACTGGATCGACCGCCGCTACTGGGGGCAGGGGATCGCGACGCACTCGCTCGCACTGCTGCTCGAAGAGGACCACACGCGGCCGATCCGCGCCCGGGTGGCGAGCGACAACGTCGCGTCGCGCCGGGTCCTGGAAAAGTCGGGATTCACTCCGATCGGCACCGAGTTCTCCTACGCGCCGGGGCGCTCACGCGAGATCGACGAGACGATCCTTGAACTGCGTTGACCGGTGTGAGCCTTCATTGCCTGTCAGCGCAGTAGGCCCGCCAGATGGCGGCGCCGTTCGGGCCATTCCGTGTCGATGAAGGAATAGATCGCACTATCGCGATAGCGCCCCTCCTCGCCGGCGACCAAGGAGGGTTGCCAGTGGCGCAGCACGCCTTCGAACGTGGCTCCTAGGCGTGCGATCGCGGTGCGGCTGCGCTCGTTGCGCGCGTCGGTTTTAAAGTCCACGCGCGCCACGCGCCAGGCGGTGAAGGCGTGATCGAGCAACAGGAGCTTCGCCTCGGTGTTAAGGCCGCTGCGCTGGGCCGAGGCGGCCAGCCAGGTCCCGCCGATCTCAACGGCGTAGGGCGACTCGCCGTCGAAGCGCAAGGTGAGAAAGCGCGTCGCGCCCACCAGGCGCCCGCTTCTCGCGTCGCGTTGGACGAAGGGGACGGTCTCGCCGCGCTCGCGTGCACCGAGCAGGTCGGCCACGTAGGCGGCCGCTCCGGCCAGTCCGTCGGGGACCACCGTGTAGTCGTAAGTGGCGCGATCCTCGCTCGCAGCCGCGGCGATCTCGTCCGCGTGAGCGGCCGAGAGGGGTTCGAGGCGAACCAGGCGCCCGTCGAGCACCGGCGTCTCGAGCGTCATGCACTCACCTTGGGCCGGCGCGGGCGCCCGAGCAGGCTGAAGGCCACGATGCTCGCCACCACGTAGATCACCCAGACGACTCCTTGGAGGATGGTGGGGTGGTCGGCGTAGCCGAGGAAGGAGTGCGCGAGGTCGCCCAGGTTCGAGGACTCGGCCAACGCACCGCTCGTGTTCCAGAGCACGTTGGTGCCAAAGGGCAGCCAGCCGAGCTCTTGAAGGTTCTGGATCGCGTCGACAAGCAGACCCGCGGCGAAGAACATCAAGAGGACGCCGAGCACGCGAAAGAAGATCTTGAAGTTGAGCCGGGTGCCGAGGCGATAGATCGCCACCGCGAGCGCGAGCGCCACGGCCAGCCCCGCCAGTGCACCGACGAGCAGGCCGCTGCCGTGCACCGGGGTTCCCGCCTGACGGGTGGAGGCGAAGATGATCGCCAGGGTGAAGACCATCGTCTCGAGACCTTCGCGCCCCACTGCCTGAAAGGCCAGCAGGCCCAGGCCGAATCGCTCCGAGCGCGACAGTGCGACGTCGCTGCGACTGCGCAGCTCGCCGGCCATGGTGGGAGCGTGCGCGTGCATCCACAGGGTCATGCCGGTCAAGATCGCGGTCGCCAGCACGTAGGTCGTGGTCTCGAAGTACGTCTGGATGCTGGACCCGTTGTATTGCTCGATCAAGAGGTAGGCCAGCACGCCGCCGATGGCGGTCAGCCCGAGGGCGGCCACGACCCCCCAGTAGACGTCGCGGAATCGCTGGCGCTGGTCGATCTTGGCCAGGTACGAGAGCAGGATCGCGATGATCATGGACGCCTCGATGCCCTCTCGCAGGAAGATCACGAAGGTGGGCAGCATCTCTAACGTTTCCGGGGGAGTCGACTCACCAGTGCAGGCTATCGGTCGAAGCGCGCGACGGGGCTAGTCGGCGCTGGCGAGCAGACGGTTCATCACGCTCTCGGGCACCACGTCGACCAAGCGCGCCAGCGCGCGATATCCCATCTCGGCCGGGCCGGAGCGGTCGTTGCGCATGAGATTGGCCATCACCGCGAGCAGTTCGCGCATCAGCGGCTCGATGCGCATGCCGACCCCCACGCAGGCGGCCAGGATCGCCGGCTCCGAGATGAGGCGCACGAAGGCGCGCGCGACCTTGTAGTACTCGCCGTAGGCGCCCTCGAGGCGCTCGTCGTAGAGCGCGAGCAGCGAGTAGTCCTCGTGGGCGAGCGCCTCGCCCAGCACGCCGGCCGCCAGGCGGCCCGTCTCGTAGCCGTAGGCGATGCCTTCACCGTTGAAGGGGTTGATCGTGCCGGCGGCGTCGCCGATCACCAGTGTGTTCGCCCCCACGCGCGGGCCACGAGCGAGACCCATCGGCAGGCGCCCGCCGGTGGGCTCGGAGAGCCGCGTCGCTTCAGTGAGCCCCCAGGCCTCTGCGGTCTGGGCGACGAAGTACTCCTGGAGCTTCGTCGTGTTCACGCCCTTCCACTTGCCGCCAGTGGAGAGCAGTCCGACACCCACGTTGACCCGCCCGTCGCCCAGGGGGAAGATCCAGCCGTATCCCGGCACGACCTCGCCCTCGGGGCTGCGGATGTCGAGGTGCGACTCGATCCAGGGCTCGTCATGGCGATCGCTCGCGTAGTAACCGCGCAGCGCCATGCCCATCGGCCAGTCGCGCACGCGTTCCACGCCCAGGGCCCGCCCCAGGCGCGAGTTCTGCCCGTCGGCGACGACGACGTAGGTGGCGCGCACCTCGGCGACGTCGCCGCTCTTGGCGTCGCGCACCGCCGCGCCGCGCGCGCCGGGCAGGCGTGAGGGCGCGGCGGTGCCCATCTCGAGCAGTTCGGTCGCTTCGGCGCCGACCACCACGACGGCGCCCGCGGACTCGGCGTGCGCGGCGACGAGCCCGTCGAGGTCGAATCGCGTGATCGTGTAGCCGTAGTGGGGAAAAACGGGGTGCTCGGGCCAGGCCAACTCGAGACTTGCACCGAAGCCGAAGGCGCGCAGGCCCTCGTAGCGATGCCCGCGCCCGGCGAGTTCGTCGCCCAGGCCCATCTCGTTGAGCTGGTGCACGCTGCGCGGGGTAAGACCGTCGCCGCAGGTCTTCTCACGCGGGAACGTCTTCTTCTCGATGAGACACACTGACCAGCCCGCATCGGCCAGCCAGTAGGCGCAGGCCGAGCCGCTAGGTCCGCCACCCACGATGACGACGTCGAAATCACGACGGGGGATCTCAGCGACGCGTAGCACCCGACCACACTAGAACGATGCGCGCACCTCCTCGACGCTGGGAACCACAAGGACGAAGGACCCGGGTCGAAGGGAGAAAAGCGACCCTGTCGGGTCTGGTAGAAATGATGAACGTGGACCAGTACCTGCCGATATTGGGACTGCTCATTCTCGGTGTGCTTTTCGCTTCGGGTTCGCTGGTTGCGTCGTCGATGTTGGCGCCGCGCAAGCGTCTGACCGAAGCGAAGCTCGCACCCTACGAATGCGGCATCGTCCCCGAGATAGACCCCCCGCTGCGGTTCCCCGTCCGCTTCTATCTCGTGGCCATGATCTTCGTGATTTTCGACATCGAGGTCGTGTTCTTGTACCCCTTCGCGGTCGTCTTTCGCCAGCTCGGCGCGTTCGCCCTCGTCGAGGTGCTGGCCTTCTCCCTGGCGGTCTTCGCCGCCCTGCTGTTCCTGGTGTCCGAGGGCGCCCTCACCTGGGGACCCGTCAAGCACCTGACCCCGGGCCTGCCGGCTCGCACCTCGTCGTCGACCATCGTGCGCCTCGGTGCCGACGTGGAACGGGTGGCTTAAGTGGCGCTAGAGGACCTGCAGCACAACTTCATCACCGGCCGCGTCGAAGACCTCGTGCGCTGGGCGCGTCGCGCGTCGCTGTGGCCGGCGTCCTTCGGCCTCGCGTGCTGCGCGATCGAGATGATGGCCACGGGCGCAGCCGACTTCGACCTGGCGCGCTACGGCATGGAGGTCTTTCGCGCCTCTCCGCGCCAGAGCGATCTCATGATTGTCGCCGGGCGCGTCTCGCAGAAGATGGCCCCCGTGCTACGTCAGGTGTACGACCAGATGATGGAGCCCAAGTGGGTGATCTCGATGGGCGTGTGCGCGTCGACCGGGGGACTCTTCAACAACTACGCGATCGTTCAGGGTGTCGACCAGATCGTGCCCGTGGACGTCTACGCGCCGGGATGTCCGCCGAGCCCTGAGACGCTGATGCACTCGATCTTCACCCTGCACGAGTTGATCCGCACGAAGGAGATCCTCAAGCGCCGCGAGGAGGGCCGCCCGGTTCACCTCGCCAAGGACGACAGCCCCTGGACGCCCGAGATGCCCGTCGCGGTGAGACTGGGGACCCCCAAGTGATCGACCTGCCGGTAGGTGCCCCCGAGGGCGTCGTGGTGGCCGACGCCGTCGGCGCCGACGTCGCCTGTTTTCCCACCCGTGAGCAGTACTTCGAGCTGGTGTCCGCGTTCAAGGACGGCGGCTACGAGCTCTGTTCGGATGTATGCGCCGTGGATTACCTGGGCCACGAGGACCGCCTCCTGCCCGAGGGCGTGGCGGCCACGCGTTTCGAGGTGGTCGTGAACCTTCTCAGCTTGACCAAGCGCTCGCGGGTGCGGATTCGCGTCCAGGCCGGCGACGAGCCCCAGGTCGCCTCGCTCTTCTCGCTCTATCCCGGCGTCGAGGCGATGGAGCGCGAGGCCTTCGACCTGTTCGGCGTGATCTTCACGGATCATCCCGACCTCACGCGCATCCTGATGCCCGAGGACTGGGAGGGTCACCCGCTGCGCAAGGACTACAGCGTGGGCCGCGTGCCGGTGCAGTTCAAGGAAGCGCCGGGTCCCCGATGACCGAGCCCACGGTACGCGCCGTCGATCGCGCCGACCTGCTGACCGCCGAGACCTCTGAGGGCGCCCAGGAGCTCCAGCGCCGCGAACTGACCCCCACGGGCGAGCTCGGCCGCGAAGTCGGCGCGGTACTGCGCGTGGACGGGCGCGTGCTCGACGCGCGCTCGATCGACGTCGACCGGCGCGACGACGAGACGATGATCATCAACATGGGTCCGTCGCACCCGTCGACCCATGGCGTGCTGCGATTGATGCTCGAGCTCGACGGTGAGTTCGTCCTGCGCACCAAGCCGGTGATCGGCTACCTGCACACCGGAATGGAGAAGACGGGCGAAGAGCTCAGCTACATCCAGGGTGCGACCAACGTCACGCGCATGGACTACCTGAGCCCGGTCATCAACGAGCTCTCCTACTCGATGGCCGTCGAGAAGCTCCTTGACATCGAGGTCCCCGAGCGCGCCGTATGGATTCGCATGATGATGAGCGAGCTCAATCGCATGTCCTCGCACCTGGTGTGGATGGCGACCAACGGCATGGACCTCGGCTCGTCGTCGATGATGATCTACGGCCTGCGCGAACGCGAATTGATCCTCGCCTTCTTTGAGAAGACCACGGGCCTGCGCATGAATCTCAACTACGTGCGCCCCGGCGGCGTCGCCGCCGATCTGCCTGACGGCTGGCAGGACGACGTTCTGGTGATCTGTGACACCATCGAAGAGCGCACGTACGAGTACGACCAGCTCCTGACGGGCCAACCGATCTTTCGCAACCGCATGATCGGCGTCGCGCCGCTCATGGCTGAGGAGGCCCTGGCGTTGGGCGTGACCGGACCGCTGCTGCGCTCGACCGGGGTGGCCTGGGACCTGCGACGCACGATGCCCTATCTGGCCTACGACCAAGTGGACTTCGACGTGATCGTCGGCACCTACGGCGACAACTTCGACCGCTACGCGATCCGCCTCAACGAGATCCGCGAGTCGGCGCGCATCGTTCGCCAGTGCGTGGAGAAGATGCCCTCCGGGGACTACCGCAGTCAGGACCCCAAGGTCACGCCCCCACCGCGCGCGCGCATCGGCGAGTCCATGGAGGCGCTGATCCACCACTTCAAGCTCTTCACCGAGGGCTTCCACGTGCCCGCCGGCGAGGTCTACTCCGCCGTGGAGTCGCCCCGCGGCGAGCTGGGCTGCTACCTCGTCGCCGACGGCACGGCCAAGCCCTGGCGCATGCACGTGCGCGCGCCGAGTTTCGTCAACCTGCAGGCCGTGCCACTTCTGATGCGCGGCGGCACGGTGTCAGACGCCATCACCGTCATCTCGACGGTTGATCCGGTCCTGGGAGAAGTCGATCGATGAGTCATCTGCGTACCGAGCTGCGCCAGCGCGCCGAGGAGGTCGTCGCGCTCTACCCGTCGCGGCGCTCGGCCATGCTTCCCCTGTTGCACCTCGCCCAGGAGCAGGACGGATATCTGACCGATGAGGCCATGGCCGAGGTGGCCGAGCTGACCGGCACCACTCCGGCCGAGGTGCGCGGCACCGCGTCCTTCTACGACATGTTCCATCTGGAGCCGGTCGGGCGCTACGTGGTGGGGGTCTGTACGAACATCGCCTGTCTGCTGCGCGGGGGCGAGGAGTTGCTCGAGCACGCCAGCGCGGTGCTGGGCTGTGCCGTCGGTGGTACCAGCGACGACGGACTGTTCACTCTCGAAGAGACCGAGTGCCTGGCCGACTGCAACATCGCGCCCGTCGTCCAGGTGAATCACCGCTACGTGCGCACGACGACCCCCGAGGCCTTCGACGGGTTGATCGAGGACCTGCGCGCGGGACGCCTCGAGCACGACATACCTCCTCACGGCACGCTGATTCGCGTGCGCCGCGCGGGCGGCCTGCGCGCCGACGCCGGCGAGATTGCCGCCGAGCGAGCCAGCGCGCGCGAGGCGCGCGCGGCGAGGGAACAGTAGTGGCCTACCTCGACTCCCCCCAGATCGTTTCGAGCCGCAAAGAGTACGCCGACTCCTTCACCCTGGCGCGCTACCTGGCGACGGGCGGCTACGAAGGTCTCAAGAAGGCCCTCTCCATGTTCCCCGAGCAGGTCGCCGCCGAGGTCGACGCGGCCTCGCTCCTGGGCCGCGGCGGCGCGGGATTCCCCGCCGGACGCAAGTGGTCGATGCTGCGCAAGTCCGCCGTGTCCTACCTCGTCGTCAACGGCGACGAGTCCGAGCCGGCCACGTTCAAAGACCACTACCTCGTCGAGCGCGACCCCCATCAGCTGGTCGAAGGTGTCATCATCGCGGCCTACGCGCTCCAGGTCAATAGGGCCTTCATCTTCCTGCGCGGCGAGTTCGCCTTAGGGCTCGAACGTCTCAGCCAGGCGGTGAACGACGCCTACGAGCACGGCGCGCTGGGGCGCAAGATCTTTGGCTCGGACTTCTCCCTCGACATCGTCGTGCACCCGGGAGCGGGCGCCTACATCTGCGGTGAGGAGACCGGCCTCATCGAGGCCCTCGAGGGCAAGCGCGGATTCCCGCGCATCAAGCCCCCGTTCTTTCCTGCGGTGACCGGCCTCTACGGCGAGCCCACCGTCGTCAACAACGTCGAGACCATGTCGAACCTGCCCTGGATCGTCACCCACGGCGGTGCGGCGTTCGCCGCGCTTGGCGCGGGGCGCTCGACCGGCACGCGGCTCTTCGCCCTCGCCGGGCGGGTGAAGAACCCGGGCGTCTACGAGATCGAGATGGTCAAGAACACGTTCCGCGACATCATCTACGACCCGGCCCTCGGCGGGGGCATCATCGGTGACAAGGCCGTCAAGGCCATCATCCCCGGTGGGGTCTCCGCGCCGTGGTTCGGCCCCGACCAGCTCGACCTGCCCCTGGGCCAAGACGAGGTCGCCGCGGCAGGCTCCATGCTCGGCTCGGGCTCGATCGTCGTGCTGGACGAAGACAGCTGCATCGTGCGCGCCACGTGGCGCATCACCAAGTTCTTCTCGCGCGAGTCCTGCGGGCAGTGCACGCCCTGTCGCGAAGGCTCGGGCTGGCTCGAGCGAATGCTCTACCGCCTCGAGCACGGTGGCGGGCGCGTCGAGGATCTCGACTTGCTGCTCGACGTGTCGGACAACATCTCGCCGGGTCTGGCCTGGCCGCCCCAGCAGACGACAATCTGTGTGCTCGGTCCGTCGATCCCCTCGTCGATCCACTCGGCGATCTCAATGTTCCGCGACGACTTCGTCGCTCACGTCGATCACGGGAGCTGCCCGCATGGCTGACGACACCCCCACCACGGTGACCATCACGTTGAACGGACGGCCCGTCGTGGCTGCGCCGGGCGAGCTGTTGATCAGCGTCGCCGAACGGGCCGGCACCTACATCCCACGCTTCTGCTACCACCCGCGCATGGAGCCGGTCGGGGTGTGCCGCATGTGCCTGGTCGAAGTGGAGGGCCCGCGCGGGGCCACCTTGCAGCCCTCGTGCTACCTGCGTGTGAACGACGGCATGTCAGTCGTCACCGACTCCGAGAAGGTGAAGAAGGCTCAAGACGGCGTCTTGGAGTTCCTGCTCGTCAATCACCCTCTCGACTGCCCGGTCTGTGACAAGGGGGGCGAGTGCCCTCTCCAGGACCAGACGCTGGCTCATGGCTCGGGCGAGACGCGCTTCATCGAGGAGAAGCGCCACTTCGAGAAGCCGATTTCCCTCGGAGAACTCATCTTGTTGGACCGCGAGCGCTGCATCCAGTGCTCGCGCTGCACGCGCTTCGCCGCCGAGGTCGCCGGCGAGGCCGAGATCGACTTCGCCGGACGCGGGGACCTGATCGAGGTGGCGGCGTCGCCGACCCAGCCCTTCGATTCGGTCTTCTCGGGTAACACCGTGCAGATCTGCCCGGTGGGAGCGCTGACCGCCAAGCCCTACCGCTTCACCGCCCGCCCCTGGGACCTCGAGCAGGTCGAGAGCACCTGCACCACCTGCGCGGTGGGATGTCGCATCGCGGTGCAGTCCTCGGGCAACCGCCTGACGCGCGTCCTGGGTCTCGACAGCGAGCCCGTCAACCACGGTTGGCTCTGCGACAAGGGCCGCTTCAGCCTGGACAGCGTGGACGGCAACGACGAGTCGGCCAACGTCCTCTCGGCCGCCACGCGCATCACGAGCCCCCTCGTTCGCAAGGACGGCCAACTCGTGGCGACCAGCTGGTCCGAGGCACTCGCTGTCGCCGCTGGCCTGCTCGGCGGCCAGACGGGTGAGCGCCTCGGTGTCATCGGCGGCGCCGCCTTGACCAACGAGTCCGCTTACACCTGGGGCCGTTTCGCGCGCGAGGTGCTCGGCACCGAGAACATCGACGCCAACTACGGTGACGGCCTCGATGCCGCCCTCCTCCAGGCCCTGCCCGGCGCGACGATCGACGAGGCGGCGCGCGCTCGCGTGATCCTCACGATGACCGGTGACCTGCGCCAGGAACTGCCTGTCTTGTTCTTGCGACTGCGCGCGGCCGCACTCAAGTCCAGCGCGCTGATCGAATTCGCCTTCGGCACGAGCGCGTTGCGCAGTGTCGCGCGCGTGGCCCTGCCCGTGCGCCCCGGTGAGGCTCACCTCGTGGCCGGCGCGCTCGCGGGCGATGCGCCCTCGGGAGAACTCGCGGCGAGCGCCGAGGCGATCGCCAGCGCCCGCGAACTGTTGGGCGATGGTGAGGGCGTCGTGATCGTCGCCGGACGGCCCAACCTCGCCGAGGACGCCTCGGTGATCGAGACGGCGCTTCGTACCCTCGCCGAGCGTTTCCCCAAGGCCAAGTTCCTGCCCGCGCTGCGGCGCTCCAACGTGCGCGGTGCGCTCGACATGGGCCTCGCCCCCGGGCTGCGCGCCGGTCGGCGTGCCGCTGGTGCATCGGGGCGCGACACTCTGGCCCAGCTCGACGCGATGGCCGCCGGTGAGCAGAACGCGGTCGTTCTTCTTGGCGGCTGCGTGCTGGGCAACGTGCTCGACGTCGAGCGCGCGAGCGCGGGCCTGGCCCGGGCCGACGTGGTCGTCGTCACCGGACACGGCGGCGCGACGCTCGCGCACGCCGACGTGGTGCTGCCGGCCGCCATCAACCACGAGCGCCGCGGAACGGTGACCAACATCGAAGGTCGCGTCAGCGCGGTCGCCCCCAAGCTCGCCGCGCCCGGCGCGTCCTGGGACGACGTCGCCATCGCCGCCGAACTGGCCGTCGCCATGGGCGCGACGCTCGACGTCACCTCGGTCGAGGTGGCCGCGAAGCTGATCGAAGAGACCACGGGATATCCCGCGCTGTCGGTACTCAACGACGACACCGCCGAGGGCGTATGGAGCCTCTCGGGCGAGCGCAGCGTGCGCCGCGCGCTCGACCCCATGGCCTTCCCCGGCGTGCGATCGACCGACGCCGTCGGCCAGGGCAGCTACGCCGGCGACACACTGAATCTTGACGCGCCCGGTGTGGCGCCGGTGTCGCCCACCACCTGGGCCCAGGTGTCGGCCGGCCGCGGCGCCCGGGTGCCCCATGTCGACGCCTATTCCCTGCGCCTCCACGCGAGCCGTCGTCTCTACGACAACGGCATCGCGATGCAGGGCTCGCCGGCCCTGGCCGGTCTCGTCGAGGAGACGACCCTCTACGCCCACCACGCGGACCTGGATCGCCTTGGCGTGGCGACGGGCGACGTGGTGAACGTGGTGGGCGCGAACGCGAGCGTCGCTCTGCCCGTGGCCAGTGATGACGCGGTGCCGCGCGGCGTGGCCGAGATCGCGGTGGGCACGCGCCGTGACGGAGAGAACCTGCTGGGCCGGCTCGCCGGCGCCGACACGCTCACTCTCGTTCGACTGGAGTCGCGATGATCGCCACCGTCGACCCGCTCTACGCCCACGGCGTGACCCTCGCGGTGCTGCTCATCGTGCTGATCAAGGTGGTGGTGGCCTTCGCCGTGTTGCTGAACGCGGTGATCGTGATGATCTGGTTCGAGCGCAAGGCGATCTCGGACATGCAGAGCCGCATCGGGCCCCAGCGCTGGGGACCCTTCGGGCTACTGCAGACGATGGCCGACGGACTGAAGCTAATGCTCAAGGAGGACCTGATCCCGGCCGAGGCCGATCGGTTCGTGTTCAAGCTCGCGCCGTTCCTCGCCCTGATCCCAGGGTTTATCACCTTCGCGATCGTGCCCGTCGGCGGCACGCTGACCATTGCCGGGCACCCCGTCTTACTGCAGGTGGCCAACCCGCCGATGGGCATCCTCTTGATGCTCGCGATGTCGGGCATCTCGGTCTACGGCGTGATGCTGGCCGGCTGGTCGTCGGGCTCGAAGTACCCGCTGCTCTCCTCGGTGCGCGCGAGCGCCCAGATGATCAGCTACGAGGCCTCGCTGGGGCTCGCCGTCGTGATGGTGGTGCTCGTGACCGGCTCGCTCTCGACCCACGACATCGTCACGGCCCAGGCGAACGGCGTCTGGCACTGGAACGTGATCCGCCTCGGCGTGATCCCCTTCGTGATCTTTCTCATCTCGATCACCGCCGAGCTCAACCGCCCGCCCTTTGACGTCGTCGAAGCCGAGAGCGAGCTGGTCGGCGGCTTTCACACCGAGTACTCGTCGTTTCGCTTCGCCATCTTCTACCTGGCCGAGTTCATGAACACGATCACGATGTCAGCGATCATGGTCACCTTGTTCTTCGGCGGCCCCGCGGGTTGGGTGCCCAACGTGTCGCACCTGCGCTGGGTCTTTCCAATCCTGTGGTTCTTCGTCAAGACGGTCGTCTTCGCCTTCTCCTACGTGTGGTTCCGCGCCGCGCTGCCGCGCTTTCGCTACGACCAGCTCATGGACCTGGGCTGGAAGAAACTGATCCCGCTCAGTCTGGGATGGCTGATCGTGGTGGCCGGCTTTCTCATCGCTCCGGCGTGGGGCTTCGCCATGGGTGCCGTGGTGCTGCTCGCCTGGACGATGCTGACGCGCGCCTTCGAGATCGGCACGACGCGAGAGCGCGGCGCTGAGGCGGTCCTGCCGGTGATCGGCGCGCGGCCCCTGCCGCCCGAGGTGCTGCGTGAGATTACCGACGAGGGGAACGTCTGATGGGTGCCATGAGTTTTTTCGGTGGCTTTCGCCTGACCCTGGCCCACATCGCTCGCCCGACGGTGACCACGAGCTATCCCGCGACCAAGCGCCCCAAGCAGCCGCGCCAGCACGGCCGTCACGTGCTGAACCGCTACGAGGACGGCATGGAGAAGTGCATCGGCTGCGAGCTCTGCGCGGGCGTGTGCCCGGTGGGGTGCATTTACGTGCGCGGCGCGGACAACCCCGAGAACCCGGTCAGCCCGGGGGAGCGCTACGGATATGTCTACGAGATCAACTACCTGCGCTGCATCCACTGCGACCTGTGCGTGGAGGCCTGTCCCACCCAGGCGATCACCGAGTCCAAGCTCTTCGAGTTCTCCTTCACCAACCGCGCCGACGCGATCTACACCAAGGCCGAGCTCGTCGTCGACGACGCGGGCGAGCCGCGCCATCTGCCCTGGGAGGACTGGCGCGAGGGCGACAGCGCGATGACCGGCGGCTGGATGCGCGCGACGTCTCCCTCGGGTGACGCCAACTACGAGGGCGTCGTGCAGTGGAGCGGCGAGTTAGGCGTCGGCGTGCGCGAGGCCGAATCCGGCCAGAGCGGCGAGCCCAACGCGGCCACGGGTTCCAAGCAGATCCGTGACGCCTTCTACCGCCACCTCCAGCCCGAGGACGTGCCCGCCGACCGGCGTGGACTCGCCGGCCTGATGAACTCCATCAAGGCCAAGTCCCCGCGGGCCAAGAACAAGGGTGCCGCATGATCGCGACTGCCTACTCTCTCGGCGCCGTGGCCGTCTTCGTCACCTCGGCGATCCTGATCATCGTCGGAGCGCTCGGCGTCATCGTGGTGAAGAACCCGGTGCACGCGGCCATGAGCCTCATCATGACTCTCTTCGGCGTGGCCGTGGCCTTCGTGGCCCAGTCGGCGGACTTCCTCGCCGCGGTCCAGATCATCGTCTACGCGGGGGCCATCGTGGTCCTCTTCCTCTTTGTCATCATGTTCCTCGGAGTGGATCGCCGCGAGGGCGTGCGCGTCGAGCCCCTGGTGGGCCAGCGCCCCCTGGCCGCGACCGGTGTCGGCATCGTCGTGATCGGCCTCGTCGCGCTAATGGCGCGCAGCCACTGGGTCACCGGCGCGATGTCGGTCTCGACCAAGGGTGCGCCGCTCGCCACCGGCTCGGGCAACGTCAGCCAGCTCGGCACCGCGGTCTTTACCACCTATCTCTACGCCTTCGAGGCCACCGCGGCGCTGCTCGTCATCGCCGTGGTCGGCGCCATCGTGCTCGCGCGCCGCGAGCACTCACTCGACGAGGAGTCCGCGTGAACGTTCCCGCCGCCTGGTATCTGGTGCTCGCCGCCGTTCTCTTCGGCGTCGGCGCTTACGGCCTGCTGACGAGGCGCAGCGCGCTGATCATGTTCATGTGCCTCGAACTGATGCTCAACGCCGTGAATCTCACGTTCGTGACCTTCTCGCGCACGTTGAGCGACATCGCCGGCCAGGTGACCGTCTTCTTCGTCATGGTGGTCGCGGCCGCCGAGGTGACGGTGGGACTGGGCATCGTCGTGGCGATCTTTAGGCGCCGCTCCACGACCTCGGTCGACGAACTCTCCGAGATGAAGGGCTGAGATGGCACACCTCGCCACGCTGATCCTCCTCCTGCCGCTGGCCGGTTTCCTCTTCGTGCTGGTGAACGGCCCGCGCATGTCCGAGCGCGCCGTCGGCGCGGTAGCGACCGGCGCAGTGACGTTGAGCTTCGTGCTCTCGGTCGCGGCGTTCGTGACGCTGCTGTCGAGCTCGTCGCGAGAGGTGACGGTGAACCTCTTCAGCTGGATCTCGGTGGGCACCCTTCACGTGCCGGCCGCGCTCTTGATGGACCCGTTGTCGATCACGATGAGCCTCTTCGTCACCGGCATCTCGGCCCTCATCCACCTGTACTCGATGGGCTACATGCACGGCGAGCGCGACTATCGCAAGTTCTTCTTGTACCTGAACCTCTTCGTCTTCTCGATGCTCACCCTGGTGCTCGCCAACAACCTGGTGCTGACCTTCGTGGGCTGGGAGGGCGTGGGGGTCTGCTCGTACTGGCTGATCAGCTACTACTTCGATCGTGACAGCGCGGCCAGCGCGGGCAAGAAGGCCTTCATCTACAACCGCATCGGTGACGTGGGGATGTTGGTAGCGATGTTCTTGCTCTTCAGCCACCTGCACACGCTGACCTACCTCTCGATCTTCTCCGGTGCGGGACACCTGGATTCGACGGCGGCGACCGTGGTGGTGCTGGCCCTGCTGCTCGGCGCGACCGGAAAGAGCGCGCAGATCCCGCTGTTCAACTGGCTGCCCGACGCGATGGAGGGCCCGACCCCGGTGTCGGCCCTGATCCACGCGGCGACGATGGTCACCGCCGGGGTCTACCTCCTCGTGCGCATGTCGCCGGTGCTCGCCCTGTCGGGGGGAGGGCGAGCGACGATCGCGGTGATCGGCGCACTGACGGCCTTCGTCGCGGCCACGATCGCCACGAGCCAGAAGGACATCAAGAAGGTCCTCGCCTTTTCCACCGTGTCCCAGATCGGCTACATGGTCCTGGCGGTCGGCGCCGGCGCCTACGCGGCGGCGATCTTTCTCATGGTGGCCCACGCCTTCTTCAAGGCCCTGCTGTTCCTCGGCTCGGGCTCGGTCATCCACTCGCTCCACGGCGAGCAGGACCTGCGAAAGATGGGCGCGCTGGCCAAGTTCCTGCCCCTCACGTTCCCGACGTTCCTCGTGGGCTGGCTCGCCATCTCGGGGATTCCGCCCTTCGCTGGTTTCTGGGCCAAGGGCGACGTCCTGACCAACGTCTTCTCCTATTCCAAGCCGCTGTGGATCCTCGGGGTCGTGACGGCGATCCTGACCGCCTACTACATGTCGCGGCTCTTCGTGCTGACCTTCCAGGGGACCGAGCGCTTCCGCGAGGTGACCCACGGGGCCGACCCCCACGAGTCGTCCTGGGTGATGACGCTGCCCCTCGTCGTGCTCGCGGTTCTCAGCGTGCTCGGCGGCGCGCTGGACCTGCCCTGGGTGCATCACAGCTCGCTCGCGGCCTTCCTCGCTCCGACCTTCGGCTACGTGCCCGCGCTCGCGACCCAGAGCACCCTCGCCCAGTGGGGCCTCGCCGCGGTCGACGTCGCCGCCGCGCTGATCGGGCTGCTGGCGGCATTCTCGATCTGGCGTGACCGGGTCTCGTCACCGCGCTACGAGAAGTCCTTCCTCGAGCACGTCTGGCACTGGGATGACGCCTACGACGCCGCGATCGGCCGGCCGCTGACCGCCGCCAGCCAGTTCGGCGGCGACGTCGTCGAGCCGCGCGTCATCGACGGCGCGGTCACCGGCCTCGCGGTTCTGGTTCGCCGTAGCGCCGAGGGCTCGCGCAAGATCCAGTCGGGCTTCGTGCGCCACTACGCGCTGGCGACCGTGCTGGGGCTCGCCGTCATCGTCGTCTATCTCGTTGCGAGGGTGGGCTAGTCATGCATTCGTCCCTGTGGTTGAGCCTCCTCATCGCGTTGCCCGCGCTCGGGGCGCTCGTTGCCGTCCTCGTTCGCACCCGCGAGAACTGGTCATACCGGATAGCCGTGGCGACCGCGACCATCGAGATGGGCCTCGCGATCACGGTCGCCCTGCTCTATAACAGCGCCGTGCCCGGTGCGTCGACCTTCGACTTCGCCGGACGCTGGGTGCTGGCCGCTCCCTTCGGCCTGGCCTACGACGTGGCGATGGACGGCATCAGCCTGCTGATGGTCGTCCTGACGGCCTTCGTCGTGTGGGCCGCGCTGCTGGGCGCTCGCGACCGGCGCCGCGAGGGCGCCTTCGTCGCGTGGCTGCTGCTGCTGACGTCGTTCACGATGGGCAGCTTCCTCGCCCACGACGTGCTCGAGTTCTTCATCTTCTTCGAGCTGACCCTGGTGCCGGCGTACTTCATCATCGCCCAGTGGGGCGGCGCCCAGCGCTCGCGCGCGGCCCTCAAGTTCTTCATCTACACCTTCACCGGTTCGGCCTTCCTCTTCGTGGGCGTGCTCTACCTGGGATTCGCCCACCAGCACCAGTTCGGCGGGGATCTCACGTTCGCCTACTCGGCGCTTTCGGCGACGGCGATGTCCTCGGGCACGGCGACCTGGCTCTTCGTCGCCTTCGCGATCGCCTTCGCCGCGAAGGCGCCGATCTGGCCCCTGCACACCTGGTCGCCGATCTCCTACGCCGAAGCACCGACCGCGGGCTCCATCGAGCTCTCAGCGCTGCTCGCCAAGCTCGGCAGCTACGGCCTGTTGCGCTTCGCGGTGGCGCTCTTTCCGCTGGCCCAGTCCAACGTGCGTCCGGTGATGCTGACCCTCGCGGTCGTGGGCATCATCTACGGTTCGGCGCTGGCCACCGTCACCCCCGACTTGAAGCGCCTGGTGGCCTTCTCCTCGGTGGCCCAGATGGGCTTTATCACCCTGGGTATCATGACCGGCTCGAAGATCGCCATGGTCGGCGCGGTCCTCTTGATGTTCAACCACGGGGTGATCACGGTGGGCTTCTTCCTCCTGATCGGCTTCATGGAGAAGCGCCGCGGCGGTCCGATGCAGATACGCGACCTCACCGGCTGGCAGGGTCCGGCCCCGGTGCTCGCCGGGCTCTTCACCGTGGTGATGCTGGCCTCAATCGGCCTGCCCGGGCTCTCGGGATTCGTCAGTGAGTACCTGATCCTCATCGGCGCGTTCGCGACCCACGCGTGGTGGGCGCTCGTGGCGACCTTCGGCGTCGTCCTGGCCGCGCTCTACCTGCTCTGGGCCTACCAGCGGGTCTTTCACGGACGTAGCGACGACGCCACGATCACCGACGCGACCGCGCGCGAGCGCTGGGCGCTGGTGCCCGTGGTCGTCCTCATCGTCGCCCTCGGCGTGTTCCCGCGCCCGGTGCTCGATCGGATCTCGCCCTCGGTCCAACAAGTGATCGAGCACGTGGCGCCTGCGGGGGTGACGAAGTGAGCCTGATGCCCTCCATCAACTACCTGGCGATCCTGCCGGTCGCCATCCTGCTCGGGACCTCGGTGCTGCTGTTGATCCTCACCGCGCTCGTGCGGGGGGGACTCGCGACCAAGGTGTCGACGTCGATCAGCGTGCTCGCCGGCCTGGCTGCGCTGGCGACCTCCTTTGTGCAGTGGTCCTACGTCGCCGGACACGGCGCGACGACCACCATCGACCACGCGGTGGCCCTGGACGGCTTCTCGGTCGTCGCGACGGGGACCCTGGCGGTGGCCCTCATCATGGCGACCCTGGTCGCCCACGACTGGCTGGCCCACGGCTCGGTCGTCGGCACGCAGTTCCACGTGCTGGCCCTGGCCGCGAGCGCCGGCGCGCTCGTGATGGTCCAGGCGAACGACCTCATCGTCATCTTCTTGGGCCTCGAGATCCTCTCGATCGGGCTCTACGTGCTGGCGGCCCTCGACCGACACCGCGGGAAGAGCAGCGAGGCGGCTCTCAAGTACTTCCTGCTGGGCGGCTTCGCCTCGGCGATCTTCATCTACGGCGCGGCGCTGACCTACGGGGCGACGGGCACGACCAACGTCTCGGCGATCTCGTACTTCCTCGCCGGCAACGTGCTGCTGCACCCCGGACTGCTCTGGGCCGGCGGCGCGCTGCTGCTGGTGGGATTCGCCTTCAAGGTGGCGGCCGTGCCGTTCCACCTGTGGTCGCCCGACGTCTACGAGGGCGCGCCGACACCGGTGACCGGCTACATGGCCTCGATCGTCAAGATCGGCGCCTTCGCCGCCTTGTTGCGCGTAATCGTCTCGGCGCTAGGCACGCAGATGGACACCTGGCGCCCGATCCTCTGGGTGCTGGTGGCTCTCACCACCCTGCTCGGCGCGTCGATGGCGCTGATCCAGCGCAACGCCAAGCGCATGCTCGCCTACTCCTCGATCAACCACGCCGGCTTCATCCTCCTCGGAGTCTGGGCGGCGACGACGCGCGGCAACGCGGCGACGCTCTTCTACCTTATGGCCTACGCCCCGGTCGTCGTGGCCACCTTCGCGGTGGTGACCCTGGTGGGCGCCCCAGCCGACGAGGCCCACTCGATCGACCGCTACCGCGGCCTCGCCCGGCGCCAGCCGCTGCTCGGCGCCGCATTCGCCGTCTTGCTGCTCAGCCAGCTCGGGGTTCCTCTCACCACCGGCTTCTACGCCAAGTTCGCGGTGCTGGCCGCCGCGGTCGACGCGGGCGGCGGCGCGATCGCGCTGATCTCACTGCTCGCCGCGGCGATCGCCGCGTTCTTCTACCTGCGCTGGGTGCTCGCCCTCTACGCCGACGAGCCCGTCGAGCTCGACCGCGTGGCGGTGCCGCGCGCCAGCGCGCTGGTCATCTTCCTCGGCGTCGCGCTGACCCTGGTCTTTGGCGTGTGGCCCGGTCCGCTCGCGAGCCTGGCCAATCACGCGACGCTGCTCTTCACCCCGTGAGAGTCGCCGTCGCGACCTGCGCGAGCGAGGTCGACCCCGACTCGGACCTCCTGGTCGCGGCCCTGGCCGACCTCGGGGTGTCGGGCGAGCTGTGCGTCTGGGACGACCCTCGCGTCGACTGGGAGGACTTCGAGCTCACGGTGGTGCGCTCGACGTGGGACTACGCGAGTCGCCGTGACGAGTTCCTTACCTGGGCGAGGTCGGTGTCGCGCCTGGCGAACCCGTATCGCGTCCTCGAGTACTCCTCGGATAAGCACTACCTGTTCGACCTGGCCGCTCGGGGCTACGCCGTGGTGGCCTCGCGCGTGGCGGCCGTCGGCGAGGAGCCGGACTTTCCCTCGGGTGACTTCGTCGTTAAGCCCTGCGTCGGGGCGGGATCGATCGACGCCGATCGCTACCGCGCCGACGAGCTCGAGCGCGCGGCTGCCCACGTGGCCTCGCTGCACGCGCGCGGACGCGATGTCTTGATCCAGCCCTACGTGGGAAGCGTTGACGAGGTCGGAGAGACCGCCCTCATCTTCATCGGCGGTGAGTTCAGCCACGCCATGAACAAGGCCGCGATGCTCAACGAGCCGGCTTCCACGCGCGATCGCCTCTACCGTGAGAAGCGAATGTCGGTGGCGAGCGCGCCGGCGAGCGCGCGCGCCCTGGCCGAGGGGGTCCTGGCCGAGGTCGAGGCCGAGCTGGCTACCAGCGCCGTCGACGCCCTTGTGCCGGCTCTCACTTACGGGCGTGTTGACGTTGTCGCTACTGAGTCGGGCTGGGCGGTGATGGAGCTCGAACTCGTCGAGCCGTCGCTGTTCCTTCGCTACGACGGCGCGGCCGCGGCGAAGCTCGCGGCCGCCATTGTGCGCCGGGCCATCGCGGTTAGCGTTTCGTAGCGTCGCGGTGATGACGGCTCTCGCGTCGCGAATCGGACGGCGCGAGAGCGTTCAGGGTTGCGTCGCACTCGACCAGGTAGTCGCGCGATCTCGTCCTGATCGCTTGGACTCATAGAGCGCGCGGTCCGCGTTGCGAATTGCTTGGGCGAGGCCATCGTCCGTGACGATCGACACGCCGAGCGAGGCGCGCACCTCGATCGGCCCCGCCGAGGTATCGACCGGCGACGTGCGAAGGCTCATGAGCACGCGCTCGACGATCTCGGCGGTGCCGGCCTCGTCACCGCGCAAGATGATGAGAAACTCCTCGCCGCCATAGCGGCCGACCAAGTCATCGGCGCGCACACTCGTACGCAGCCGTCGTCCGACCTCGACGAGCACCTCGTCGCCGACGGCGTGGCCGTGGAGGTCGTTGACGCGCTTGAAGTAGTCGAGGTCGGCCATCACGACGGTGACGACCTCGTTGCCGTCGACGAGACGTCCGGCCGCGCGGTCGATCGCGCGGCGGTTGTCGAGGCCGGTGAGCTCGTCGCTGGCCGCCTCCTCGCGAGCGAGCGCGAGGGCATCCTCGAGTCGGGCGCGCAGCGTCGAGACCCACGCGGCGAGCCCGAGGATGAGAGTGATCGCGATCGCGGTCGATAGCAGCCGCGCCGCGCCGACGTTCGGGTCCACGAAGCCGATGACCGTCGCAATGACGAGGTCGAGCGCTCCGACCGCCACCACCACCCGCGGAGTGAACCGAGTGGCCAGCGCGATCACGGGCACGACGACCAGGATTGGAAGGACCCGGTGGTCGTGGATGATGCTGTCGACTTCGACGATGCCCGCGGTCCAGATCGCCGTTGCGATCAGCCAGAAACGGGACGCCATGATCGGAGTCTACGAAGGGGTCGGTTTGGTCTCGTCTCGTGCGGCCGCGAGCACCTCGGGGGGCACAACGGTCGCCGGACGGTTCGCGGGGTCGTTGGCGAGCAGGCGACCGATCATGGGGATCTCGGTCAGGCTCTCGGCGCGCAGCACCGCCGCCACCACCGGCACGAAGCTCTCGACCGCGGGATAGACCAGGTAGCGCGGCAGCCAGGTGGGGTAGTACTTCGCGTTGAAGCTCCAGAGGGTCTCGAGCGGCAGGATCCCCGAGAGGCGCTTGAGCGCCCAGCGTTCGACGCGCGTGAACGTCCCCTCGCCGCGCTCGCCGTCGAGGACGTTGCGAAACGCGGCGAAGTTGAGGCTGAGTCCCCGCCCGCCGGTTTCTTTCAGATGCGCGATCGTCGAGCAGAGCGCGTAGTCGATCAAGCCGTTGGGGTGCTCGCCGGGATCGCGGCGCATGAGATCGAGTGAGTAACCCTGGATCGCCGGCGAGGGCACGAACTGACAGACCGCCGCGGGCTTGTGGTCGGGGCCGTGCACGACGGTGAGCAGCAGACCCTTGTCGCGCGGGTTGAAGAGCCGCCCGAGCATCATCGAGAACCCGCGCTCGCCCTCTCCGCGACGCAGCATCGAGATCAGTTCGAGCAGGTCGGGCACGCGCGATGGATCGATCTCGCTGGGGTCGAGGAACTCAACCGTGTAGCCCTTGCGCTCGAGGCGCGACACCGCCTGGCGCAGGCTCTTCATCTTGCCGCCCTCGAGGCTGAAGGTCGTGCAGTCCACGATCGCCTCGTCGCCGACGTAGAGGTAGTGCAGACCGGCCGCGTGATAGAGCGAGAGCCACTCCTCGCCCGCGCCGACCACGCCGATGGTCCAGCCCCGCGCGTCGGCGTAGGCGCGAAATGCGCTGAAGGCCTCGCTGCGCTCGGCGATCGGCCCGATCGGATCGGGTGAGATCAGGGCAACGCCGCCGTAGACGGCGTAGGCCACGAGCGAGTCGCGGAAGAAGAAAAACTGCTTGTCGTCGCGCAGTGCGAAGTAGTCGAGGGTGCCGCGGCCGTGGCGGCGCACGATCTCTCTCGCGCGCAGCTCGGCCAGGCGACGCTCGGCCGATGACCCCTTCTCGGACAGTCGTCGGTCGACCACGGGGCGCGTGATGAGATAGAGCGCCGAGATGATGAGCGACAGACCCACCGCGAGCAGCGTCGGGTTGATGAAGTCGCCCACCCGGTCGGGCAGGTTGATCGACGTTTGGCCCACGAGGCGTTCGACGCAGGCCATCAGGACGACGCCGTAACTGGGTAGCTGATGGCGGGCCGAGGCCTCGATGCCCAGGGAGGCCGCGAACACCGACGCCGCGCCGATCAGGGCGAGACGCGGCAGTGCGGTCGCCAGGCTCGAGCGATCCGTCGTCGCCTGGAAGTGATCGCGCTCGACGATCAGGAACGTCAGGATCACCACCGCGAGCAGGGACGACGCGAGACTGCCGTCGCGCGCCAGGTGCGCGAGGGTCGTCACCGAGAGAGCGCCGACTCCGAGCAGCCACGCGCGTCGTTGGCCGCGGCGCATGGCGCGGGCCATCATGATCATGCCGATGCCCGCGACCGCGGTGATTGCGGCGGCCGATTTGGCGACGCCGAGGGGCAGCACCGAGAGCACGAGGTGTAGGCGGCTGCGCAGCGGCGGCATTGCGGTCACGATCACGTTGACCAGCCCGTCGGCGAAGAGCAGGCCGCTCGCCACGCGACGCACGGAGCGCTGCCGGCGTTGGGCGGCCAGGCGGTCAATGGCGATCGGGTAGGGATCGCCCCCGGGCCACGAGCCCACGGTGGTCGTCGCCTCGGCGACGCTCGGCTGGACCGGCGTGCCGCCGACGAGCCGCTCGAGCATCGTGGCGCCGCGTCGCGGCGTCTCGCCGGCGATGAGACGAACCACGACGGTCGAGGCAGCTTCGATCTCGACGACGCCGAGGCGCTCGCAGCGCGTGAACACCGGCGGCAGACCCAGGCGGCCGCGCCGCTCTACCACCACGGTGCGGCTCGGACCGGGCGCGGCGCACACGCCGCGGTCTAAGAACGCGAGCGCTGGCCGGGCGGTGCCGCCGATGACGGCTCCGGCACCGCCGCGCTCGGCGACGCGCCGGGCGACCTCGAGGGCGTCGACGCCTTCGACGAAGGTGATCGAGAGCGGTTCGGCCATCGCCGGGGACGCGTCGCGCGCGTGCGCGCTGAATCGGCGCCGCACGATCAGTCCGGCGACCCCCGCGACCAGGCCCTCCACAATGGCGATGACCACAAAGGCGATCACCAGGTTCGCCCAGAAGTCGCCCGTGCTGGGCGGGTGCACGTGCAGATGCAGGCGGTGGCGCGAAAAGTGGTCGATGACGCTGAGCGCCGAACCGGTCAGGTCGATCGCGGCCATGGCCACGATGGGCAGCCAGACCCAGCCAGCCAGTCGGCGATAGAGCACGCGACTCGCGGCGAAGCGCTCGAGAGCCGGCGGATCCTCGAGGCAACGCGCGTCGCGTCGCTCGTCCTCGTCGGCGCGCGAGACGTCGACGTCGCAGTGTCCTGCGGCGACCGCGAGGTCACGCACGCCGTTGGCTGTCGCGACGTGCAAGATGAGATCGTGAGCCAGTGTCACCCCGAGCGCTCGAAGGGAGCGCTCGACCGCGGGGTGGTCGAGGAAGCTGGCGTCGTGGCTGCCGGGCAGGACGTAGAGCTGGTGCTCGTCGGCTGCGGCGAAGTCGCGCAGGGCTTCGGCGAGCGCGCCCAGGCGCTCCCACGTCGCGGCCACGTAGGCCGCGGGATCGGCGTTACCCGGCTCGAAGAGGTTGCCGGCGATGACGACGACGGCCGCGTCGTCGATGTCGCCCAGCAGGTCGACGAACTCGCGCAGCGGGCGGCTCTCGGGGCGCGAGTCGGGCGAGATCGACAGATCGCTCACGACATAGACGTGGTGTCCGAAGGGGATCGGCACCGTCAGACGTTCGCTCGTTCCCACGGCGCCTAGTCTCTCAGATGTGGCTGGAGTGGAGAGCCGCTGATGACTGACGACGAACTCGGCGAGAACTGGTATTGGCGCGACGGCGCGCGGCGCGGCCCGGCCGTCATCTTTGACATCGACGGCGTGCTGGCCGACGCCGCTGGACGCCAGCACTACCTCGACTGGGGCGACTGGCGCAGCTTCTTTGACGCCTGCGGCGACGATCCCGTCATCGCCGAGATCGAACGGCTTCTCGAACTGCTCGACGAGGACCTGACGATCGTCTTGTTGACGGGCCGGCCCCGACGGGTGCGTCCCCATACTCTGGCCTGGCTGGAGCGCTACTCGCTGCGCTGGGACCTGCTGATCATGCGCGAGTACGGGGACTACTCGGGGGTCGACGACTTCAAGCGGGCTGCGGTGAGGGATCTCACTGCCCACGGCCTCGACGTGCGACTGGCCCTCGACGACGACCCCAAGAACCACGCGATGTACGTCGCCGAGGGCGTGCCGTGCATCTACATCCACTCCGGCTACTACCAGTGACCGTGTCGTATGGTGTTGCGATGTCGAGGCGCCGCGCTGGCGGCGTGCTAGTCGAGGCTCGCGAGGATCTCGCGGGCCGCACGCCGACCTGAGCCGATGCTCGCCGGAATGCCCACGCCGTCGTACGCGTTGCCCGCCAGGGCCAGGTGTCGCGGAGCCGCGGCGGCCTTGGCCGCGGCGACGAGGGAGCCGTGGCCAACGAGGTACTGGGGCAGCGCGTCGTCGAAGCGGCGCACCAGGGCCTCGGTCGGCGTGGGGAAGGAGCCCAGGATCGTCGCGAGCTCGCGCGTCACGCGCTCGACGAGCAGCTCGTCGGAGAGCGCGCGAAAGCGCGTGTCGTCGCTGCGGCCTACGTGCACGCGCACGATCGCGTCACCCTGGACGAGGTAGGGCCACTTGCGCTCGAGCAGCGTGACCGCGGTGATGAGCATGGTGTCACCGTGAAAGGGCGTACCCAGGGGCACGAGGACGCCGGTGCCGGGAAAGTCGAGTCGCAGCGCGTCGCGCGCCACCGCGAGGGTCACCATCGCGGTGCTCGCCCCGCGCACGCCCCCGAGGGCGGCGAGGGCCGGATCGAGCGTGCCCACCAGGGACCCAGTGACAGCGCCCGGCGTGGCGAGAACGACGGCGTCGGCGGCCGTGGTCGTGTCGGGGGTGTCGACGTCGTAACGACGCGGACCGCGGGGCGTCGCGCGTAGAGCCACGACCGGGGTGGCGGTGCGAATCGTCACTCCGCGCGCAACGAGTCCTTCGGCGAGACGACCGGGCAGCGATCCGATGCCGCCGCGCAGGGTGGCGAAGAGGGGGCCGGGTGGCGAGCTCGCCGCTGGCGCGCTCGTTGTCGTGGGCTGGGCGAGGGCACGCATCAGCGATCCGCCGGCGCGGGCCGCGTCGTAGAGGGCGGGAAAGACGCTCCTTGCGGAGAGCTCGTCGATTCGCCCGGCTTGGATGCCGCCGACCATCGGCTCAATGAACTGGTAGGCGAGCTCGCGTCCCAGCTTGGTGCGCACGATCTCGCCGATGGCGATGTCCTCGCCCACCGTCATTCGCGCGGGGAACCACTGGTCGCGCTTGGCGGCCAGGCGAGCGCGCCAGGTGAGCCCGGCCATCGAGGCGACCGCCTGGTACGAGGTCGGCACGCCAAGGGCGAGTCCCAGTGGGATCTCGTGGAGCGCCCCGCGCAGGTAGATGCTCGCCCCACTCGCACCGATTGGCACGAGCTCGCTGTCTAGGCCGAGCTCGGTGATGAGTTCGATTGCCTCGGGCCGGCGCGCGAGGAAGCCGTCGGGGCCCACGTCGATGGTGCGACCGGCGAAGGGTGCGACGGCGAGCGTGCCACCGACCATGTCGCCCGGCTCGATGATCTCGACGCGCGGCGTGGCGTCATGGGGGCCCGCCGCGCCGCCGGAGAGCTCCCAGGCGGCAGCCAGTCCCGCCACCCCGCCGCCGATCACGACGACCGAGCGGCTCACGCTTGCTCCACAACCACCGCGAGGATGTCGATGAAGTCCGGGTCGTCGTTAAGCGACGCGGTGCGCACCAGGTTGACGCCCACCTCGTGCGCCACGCGCTGGCCGTCGACGTCGATGTCGTAGAGGACCTCGAGGTGATCGGCGACGAAGCCGATGGGGCACGACACCACGTCGGTGACGCCGCGCGTGGCGAGATTGGCCAGCACGACCAGGATGTCCGGCCCGAGCCACACGTCACCCGTGCGTCCCGCCGACTGCCAGGCGAGCTCGTGGTGGGCGAGGCCGGCGGCGTCGGCGGCTCGCCGCGCACTCTCGGAGAGCTGGTCGGGATAGGTGTCGCCCGTCTCGAGGATATTTTCGGGCAGCGAGTGTGCCGAGAAGACCACCTCGGTCGTCTCGCGCCGCTCGGGGGGGATCGTGGCCAGGGCCGCGAGCACCCGCTCGCCGATCAGTTCGCAGAACCCCTCGGCGTCCCACCACGCGCCGATCGCGGTGAAGTCGACGTCCTCGCCTAGGGCGGCACGCGCGCGGTCCATGTACTGGTCGGTTGACATCGACGACGAGTGCGGCGCCAGGACCAGGCCGATGACGCGTTCGACGCCGCGCTCGACCAGCTCGCGCGCGGCCTCTTCGAGCAGGGGCGGCTCGTACTTCGAGCCAAAGACCACGACGTACTTCCCGGGGTGGTGCGCGTCGAGAGTGGCGGCCAGTCGCGCGACCTGGAGCGCCGTGCGCTCGGCGAGGGGTGATGTGCCGCCGATAGCGTCGTAGCGGCGCACGAGGTCGGCCAAGAGCTCGGGGGTGGGGGGTCGGCCGTGGCGAATACGCGTGTAGTAGGGCTCGACGTCGTCGCGCGTCGTGGGCGTGCCGTAGGCCATCACGAGGACACCGATCGTCATCGCACACCCGCGCGTCCCTCGTCGTGGACGAGTCGCACGACGGCCTCGAGGACCGTGGGGTCGGTTTCGGGCAGGACGCCGTGACCGAGGTTGAACACGTGCCCGGCGTCGCGACCCGCGCGCGCGAGTACCTCGCGCGTGGCCGCGAGGGCGTTGTCCACCCCGCCGAGGCACCGCGCGGGATCGAGGTTGCCCTGCACCGGGCGGCCCACCCGCTTGCGGCCCTCGTCGAGGTCGACGTGCCAGTCGATGCCCATCACGTCGGGCCCGGTGCTCGCCATGAGGTCGAGCAGCTCGCCGGTGCCGACGCCGAAGAGGATGGTCGGCACGTTGAGGTCCTTCACCCCCTCGAGCACGCGCGTCGTCGCCTCGAGCGCGAAGCGTCGGTACTCGTCGCGCGTGAGAGACCCCGCCCAGGAGTCGAAGAGCTGCAGGGCGCGCGCGCCGTGTTCGACCTGGGCGCGTAAGAAGGCGACCGTGATCGCCACTAGCCGATCGAGCAGCGCGTCAAAGAGCGCGGGATCTGAGTGCATGAGCGTCTTGATCACGCCGAAGACCCGGGTGGGCCCGCCTTCGACGAGGTAGCTCGCCACCGTAAAGGGCGCGCCGGCGAATCCGATCAACGGTGTGTCGCTCGCCGCGAGCTCGGCGACGGCACGCGTGACCGTCTCGGTGACGTGGGCCACGTCGCCAGCTTCGAGGTCGCGTAGACGCGCGAGGTCCGCCGCGCAGCGAAACGGCCGCTCGATGACGGGTCCTCGCCCCGGGACCACGTCGACGCCGAATCCGATGGCTTGATAGGGCACCACGATGTCCGAGAAGAGCACCGCGGCGTCGACGCCGTAGCGGCGCACCGGCTGCAGGGTGATCTCGCTGGCCAGGGCGGGGTCGGCGATCGCCTGGAGGATCGAGCCCGTGCCGCGCAGCGCCCGGTACTCGGGCAGCGAACGGCCGGCCTGGCGCATGAACCAGACCGGGACGTGGTCGACGCTTTCGCCCCGACACGCCCGCAGAAATGCTGATTCGCCCACCGTTCTCCTTTGGTCGCTCCCAATCTAGGGGAGCCCGATAGCGGCTCTGGCGTGAGGGGTGAGCGCGTCCTCTAGACTTGTCAGACCCCATTTGTAGGTCGCGCGAAAGAGGTGAAGGTGGCGCACGAGCGTGAAATCGCCGAGGAGCAGGATTTCCTGGATCTCGCCCTGGGCGCCCTGGATCACATGCGTGACGAGGCGCGATCCCTGCGCGACAGCGCCGCCGTGGCGACCATGCGCGGCGCGGGCGACCTCGTCGAGCGCGACGTGGTCATGGGCACCGCCCTTCAGCGCCTCGACCAGCTGGCCATCGGCGACCAGCCCCTCTTCTTCGGACGCATTGACTACGACCCGGCGGTCAACGCCGGCGAGGCCTTTCACGTCGGGCGCCTCGCGGTCTCGGACGCTGAACTCAACCCGCTGGTGATCGACTGGCGCGCGCCGGTCGCCGAAGCCTTCTACCGGGCCACCGGCGTCGAGCCGCTCAATCTCGTGCGACGGCGCCACGTGGCGATCCGCGGGCGCACCGTCACCGGCGTCGAGGACGAGTACTTCGCCGACGTGAACGGCGACCTGCACCTGCCCGAGGGCGAGGAGCGACAGGCCACCGAGGAGGGACTGGTCGAGGGGGGGCTGGCCCTCGGCGGCCCCGGCGCGTTGCTAGCGGCGCTGGGTCGTGCGCGCACCGGGCGCATGGGCGACATCGTCTCGACGATCCAGGGCGAGCAGGACCGCATCATCCGCGCGCCGCTGGCCGGCATGCTCCTCGTCCAGGGCGGTCCGGGCACGGGCAAGACGGCCGTCGCGCTGCACCGCGCGGCCTATCTGCTCTACACCTACCGCGCGACCCTCGAACGCCAAGGCGTGCTGGTCGTTGGGCCGAATCCGCTCTTTCTCAACTACATCGAAAACGTACTGCCCTCCCTGGGTGAGTCGGGCGTGACGCTCTCGACGATCTCGGGGCTCGTGACGAACGTGACGGTGAGTGGACATGACCGTGACGACGTGGCGCGCTTGAAGGGCGACGCGCGGATGGTGCGCGTGATCGAGCGTGCTCTCGCAACCCGCCAGCGTCCTTTGCGCGAGGACGTCGACCTGATGGTGGGACGCGTCACCGTCACGGTGCGCGCTCGCGACACCCGCGAGATCGTCGAGCGGGCGAAGCGCCGTCCCGGTAATCACAACCAGCGCCGCAGCGCCGTCGGGCGCGAACTGGCCAATCGGCTGGCGCTGACGTACCGTGATCGTTTCGTGCACGAGAGCGACGAGAGCTCGCTCAACGACGTGGCCGACATGATTCGCGCGACCCAGGCCTTCAAGGAGCTGGTCCAGCGCATCTGGCCGCGCCTCTCGGGCCAGGAGCTGCTCCACGACCTCTTCGGCGCGCCGGCTCTCCTGCGCGCGGCTGGCAAGGGCGTTTTGAGTGACGAGGAGTGCGAGATGCTCTACCGTGCGCGCTCGGCCTCGCTCGAGGAGGTGGCTTGGACGACCGCCGACGCCGCGTTGATCGACGAGGCCCGCGTCCTGCTGGGGCCGCGTAAGCGCCCGCGCCCGCCCAAGGCCGAGACCACGATCCTCGACGGCATCGACCTCGACAGCTACCGCGCCGACGTGCGCGCGGCCGCGCTGCGCGAAGCGGCCCGCCTCGCCGCCACCGCCGCGGCCGAGCGCGACGAGGCCGAGTTCGTCACCTACGGCCACATCGTCGTCGACGAGGCCCAGGACCTCTCGCCGATGGAGCTACGGGTGCTTCGCCGACGCGACCTCACGGGGTCGATGACGATCGTCGGTGACATGGCCCAGGCCACGACTGCCTCCTCGTCGGCCTCGTGGGCCGCGACCATAGCCATGCTCGAACCGCGGCGCAGCCCCACGCGCGTGGACCTGACCGTGAGCTACCGCACTCCCGAAGAGGTGCTGACCTTCGCCGCGCCCACCCTGGCGGCTGCCGCACCTGAGGTCGAGGTTCCCCGGCCGGTGCGCCGCGCGGGGGTGTCGCCGATCGTCGAGCGCGTCGGCGCCGAAGAGTTCGCTGAGCGCCTGGTCGCGGCGACCCGGCGCGAGGTTGAAGCGGTCGCCCCCGGGCGCACCGCGGTCATCGCGGCTGCCGCGCGCGTTCCGCAGATCATCGACATCCTCCTCGCCGGGGGTCTTGCCGCGGTGGACCCGCGCGACGAGTCGACGCGGGGACTGGGCGCTGACCTGGTGGTACTGGCCGCCGAGGGCTCAAACGGCCTCGAATTCGACGCGGTCGTCGTGGTGGACCCCTGCGATATCGCCTGTCGCGAGTCGGCAGACGGCCAGGTCACGCCCCGGGGGCTGCGGACCCTCTACGTGGCCATGACTCGCCCAACCCGGCGCCTCGCCATAGTCGCTGGTGGACCCCTGCCCGCGACAATCCTGTGATTAATTTCAGTGGACGGACCTGAGCGAGGTGGCCGTCTCAACTAGAAATGTGGGAGTGAGTCAGGCGATTCCCCTCAATAGCCTGGCGAAGCAAGAGAAGATCGTCCACGACCGGCCCCCGCTGCTTGCCATCGGGGTCATGATCTGGCTCGGCAGCGAGCTGATGTTCTTCTCGGGTCTCTTCGCCGCCCTATTTACTATCCGCGCGCACCTGCAGTCCTGGCCGCCCGCGGGCACCCACCTCGACACGGTCCAGGCGGGCATCTTCACCATCGTGCTTATCGCCTCCTCCTTCACCATGCAGTGGGCGGTCTGGCTGATCGAGCACCGCCGTCGCGACGAGGCCCGGCGCTGGGTGATCGTCACGATCATCATGGGTGCACTCTTCGTGGGCAATCAGGCTTACGAGTGGACCCACCTGGCCACGCGCTGGTACACGAACTCCTACGGCTCGGTCTTTTTCATCACGACCGGTCTGCACGGTCTGCACGTCTTCCTCGGCCTCGTCGCGATGGGCTTTCTGCTCTTTCGCATGCGCGGCACCGAGGGCGACCCGGGAGAGCTCGCCACCTTCCAGGGTGTGAGCTACTACTGGCACTTCGTCGATGTGGTGTGGATCGGCCTGTTCTCGTCCCTCTTCCTCCTTAAGTAGGTAAGCCCGGTGTCGCATCTCTCAACGCGAGCGCGCGTCGCGACGGCCACCGTCGTCCTCGCCCTGGTTCCGCTCGCTTTGGCGAGTGGCGCGGGCGCGGCCGGAAAGGTCGTCTACCAGACGACGCGCCACAACGCGGGAACCCCGAACTCTGACATCGTCGTACGGAAGCACGGGCTCATCATCAGCTACGGCGACAGCGCGATCATCTACAACGTGCCCTCGCCCGCGTTGGCCGCGACCGGCCAGGCGCTCTTCTTGCAGAACTGCGCGTCGTGCCACGGCACCGAGGCCAACGGCGTGCCGGCGAACGGCACCACCGGGGCCTACCCGAACCTGGTGGGTCTGGGACCGGCGACCATCGACTTCTGGATCGAGTCGGGTCGCATGCCGGCCGCCGACCCGCGCTCCGTTCAAGCCCCGCGCCGCCAGCCGCGTCTGACCCACGACCAGGCCCTCGCAATCGCCGCCTGGATCAACTCGCTCTCGCCGAGCTATCCGGCGATACCCACGGTCAACGTGAAGGACGCCAACGTGGCCAACGGCATGGCGCTCTTCGCCCTGAACTGCGCGGCCTGTCACACCATCGAGGGCGACGGCGACGCGCTGGCGGCGGGCACGTTCGCGCCCTCGCTGCGCAACATCCCGGCGACTCAGGTCGCCGAGGCCATCCGCACCGGTCCCGCCAACATGCCGCGCTTCACCGGCAACCTGAGCGACTACCAGGTCGCCGACATCGTCAAGTTCGTCACCACCGAGATCCAGCACCCGAACAACCCGGGCGGCTTCGGGCTCGGCGGGCTGGGGCCGGTGGCCGAAGGATTCGTCGGCCTGCTCTTGGGCGTGGGCCTACTGGCCCTTCTCGGATACTGGGTAGGAGAGCGCAGTGAGTGAGTCAACCGAACACCGCACGCCGGTGGAGATCGCGGGTCTCGCGGCCGACGATCCGCACCTGCAGCCCGCCGCGCGTAACCCCCTCCTGGTCGAGCGGGTCATCGCCATCTTGTTCCTCGTGGGCCTCATTCTCGTCGTGGGCTTTGGCTACTGCTACTGGGTCGACGCCGCGCCCTGGACGCTCGGAGCGACGATGGGCGGCGGACTGTTCTTCCTCGGACTGGGACTCGTGGCCTGGGGCAAGTACCTCATGCCGCGAGGACCCTTCGTCGAGCAGCGTCACGAGATGGCGAGCGACCAAGAGACCCGCGACGCCTTCGCCGCGGCGATCGTCGAGCGCGGCGGCGGCGTCATCAAGCGCCGCAAGCTCCTCGGCGGGCTCCTCGGCGGCGGTTTGGGCGCCTTTGGGGTGGTGGCGATCTTTCCGCTCCTGCGTAGTCTCGGACCGCTGCCCAAGGACACGCTCTTTCATACTGACTGGCGTCCCGGCAGCTATCTGGTGGGCATCGACGGGCGCCGAGTGCAAGTGGGCGACCTCGCCGTGGGCTCGATCATGACCGTCTATCCCGAGGGGACCGAGTACACCGATCGCGGTCAGGCCGTCGACCAGACGGTGCTGATTCGCCTCTCCAATGAGAACTTCGTCACCCAGAAGGGCCGCGAGAGCTGGGGACCACACGGTTATCTCGCCTACTCCAAGCTCTGCACGCACCTGGGATGCCCGGTGGGGCTCTACGAGCAGCAGCTCCAGCTGCTGGTGTGCCCGTGCCACCAGTCGATGTTCGACGTCACCAACGGCGCGATCCCGAACTTCGGCCCGGCGCCGCGCCCGCTGCCCCAGCTGCCGCTCTACGTGGACTCCGCGGGGTACCTGCGCAGCCAGAGCGACTACCACAGCGCCGTCGGACCCGGATTCTGGGAGCGCTCATGAGTGACGTGACGACCCGGCGCGCGAAGAAGGCGGCCCAGGGTCCCTACGGCGCCGTCGGCAAGGCGCTGGGTGAACTCGACGACCGCCTGGGCGTGGCCAAGGGCGGGCGCACGTTCCTCGACAAGGTGTTCCCCGACCACTGGTCCTTCATGCTCGGCGAGATCGCGCTCTACTCCTTCGTTGTCCTCTTGGTGACCGGCGTGTTCCTCACGCTCTACTACGTCCCCAGCCAGGCGATCGTGACCTATCGCGGCTCGTACCTGCCGCTCTACGGTCAGCACGTCACCGAGGCGTTCGCCTCGTCGGTGAACCTCTCCTTCGCGGTGCGCGCGGGCCTGCTGATGCGCCAGATGCACCACTGGGCGACGGACATCTTCGTGGGTGCGATTGTCGTGCACATGGCCCGCGTCTTCTTCACTGGCGCCTTCCGACGGCCGCGCGAGCTGAACTGGACCATCGGCACCACGCTGCTGATCCTGGCGATCGTGAACGGCTTCCTCGGCTACTCGCTGCCCGACGACCTCGTTTCGGGTACGGGAATCCGCATCGCGTACTCGATCATCCTGTCGGTGCCGCTGGTGGGTACCTACCTCGCGTTCTTCCTCTTCGGCGGCAACTTCCCGGGTACCGACATCATCCCGCGATTCTTCATCTTGCACGTGCTGATCGTGCCCGGGATCATCATCACGCTCGTGACGGTGCACATGATCCTGCTGGTGCGCCAGAAGCACACGCAGTTCCCGGGCGAGGGGAGAACCGAGAAGAACGTGGTCGGGGCCCCGATGTTCCCGGTGTTCATGGCCAAGACCACGGGGTTCCTCTTCCTCGTGGCCGGCGTGATCGCCCTGCTGGGGGCCTTCGCCCAGATCAACCCGATCTGGCAGTTCGGCCCCTACGACGCCTCGCGCATCTCCTACGCCGTCCAGCCCGACTGGTACATGGGCTTCCTCGACGGGGCGTTGCGCATCTTCCCGGCGTGGTCCTTCCACTCCTTTGGCTACACGATTCCTCTTGAGGTGACGATCCCCGCGGTCATCTTCCCGGGCCTACTGTTCAACGTGATCATGATCTGGCCGGCGATCGAGCGACGCTTCACGAAGGACTACGCGGAGCACAACCTGCTGGATCGCCCGAGCAACCGGCCCAAGCGCACGGCCGCCGGCGTCGCGGTGCTCGCCTTCGTGTCGATGCTCTTCATCGCCAGCTCGACCGACGTCATTGCCAACTTCTTTCACGTGTCGCTCAACACGGTGCTGTGGGCGATGCGTGTGCTCGTGCTGGTCTCGCCGTTCGTGGCCTACCCGCTGACCTATCGGATCTGCAAGGAGATGCAGGGCGTGCGCGGCGCGGGCAAGCGCAAGACGGCCAACGTCGTCACGCGCACGGCCGAGGGAGAGTACGTCGCCGAGCCCGCACCGGCCTACGTCGACGACGTAGCTGACGACCTCGAGCCCACAGAAGTACCGCGCTTCATCGACGAGTCCGAGGCACCCGCCCCGGAATCGGGCGTGCGCATCATCGAACGTTAAGTCGTGACGCGCCGCGCTCGTCGCACGCGTCGGCGCCTCCTGGTCGTCGTCGTCCTCGCGCTCGCCTTCGTCGCGGGCGCCATCGTGCTCTCGCGCTCGCCGGCGCCCGCGACGACGACCTCGACGTCGACGTCGCACCCACGCGTCACGACGACCACCGTGGCTCCCGAGCGAGCCCAGCCCTTCTGGGCCGTCGTCAGCCACTCGGCGCGCGGGGTCATGGTCGATTACCGCAACGTCGTGGCCGGGGGCGTGACGTTTCGCGCGCTGCGCCTTCGCGCACGTACGACGTTCCTGCGCTGGCACGTGGGCGCGGGCGACCCCCTGCGCTGGGCGAGCGTGCCCAAGGACGCGGGTCCCTCGATCGACTGGCCGGTCGAAGGACCGGCCGGCGTCGTCGCGGTCTTCAACGGCGCCTTCAAGCAGGCCGCCGGGGCGGGTGGCTCCATGGTCGATGGGCTGCGCCTCTCGCCGCTGGTGCGCGGCGACGCCTCTCTGGCCCTTGATGCCTACGGCCACTGGGCGATTGGCACGTGGGGGAGCCGCGCGTTCCCGCCGCGCGGCTTCACCGCGACCACCGTGCGCCAGAACCTCGTCTTGCTGGTCGCGAACGCCCGCCCGACGCCGGCGGCACTCCACGCGCCCTGGAAGTTCTGGGGCGATCCCCTCCACGAGGTCCCGCCCGAGCCGCGTAGCGGCCTGGGTGTCGATGCGGCGGGCAACCTCATCTACGTCGCGACCATGGGTCACGTGCTCGCGCCCGACCTCGCGCGCGCCATGGTGGCCGCGGGCATCGTCACCGGCATGGAACTCGACATCAACCCGTTCTGGCCGATCCTCGGCGCGCCCTTCGCCCCGCTGCACCATCCCGGCCCCTACAGCGTGCAGCTGCCCCTGGCCCAGCACGATCCCACCATCTACAACACCGGCTGGGAGCGCGACTTCTTCGTGGCCCTCGCCGAGCCGGGCCGCTGGGGTTGCGACTGGCGCGCCCCGGGACTGCACGCACCCCTGGGCACCGCCCAGCCTCAGCGACCCCGTCGGGTCGGCCCGGGCTGCTAATCGCTGCGGGCCCATGCGTAGCATGGGCCACGTGGCAACGACGCACGATCCCCTCTGGCCGGCCGCGTCGACGCTGTTGCGTGGTGCGTCGTCGCAGCGGCGCACGGTCGCCCTCCTCGGTGTGCCGACCTACGCCACGTCCCTGAGTGCGCGCAGCGCGACGAGCGCCCCGGCGGCGATCCGCGCGGCGCTCGCTCGTTACTCGACCTGGTCCTACGAGGACGACGTCGACCTGGCCGAGCGCGTGGACCTGGTCGACCTGGGCGACGTGGCCGACCCCGACGGACCCGGGGGGAGTGCGCGCGTCGCCGCGGCCCTGGCGAGCGGTCCGAGTCGCGAGCTGTCGATCATCCTCGGCGGCGACAACGCAGCCACCTTCCACGCGCTAGCGGCCCTGGCCGGTGGTGACTGGGACTCGCTCGGCCTGATCACCCTCGACGCCCATCACGACCTGCGCGAGGGGATCTCCAACGGCTCGCCTGTGCGACAGGCCCTCGCGGCCGGCTTGGACGGGTCCCACGTGGTCCAGATCGGCCTCGCCGACTTCTCCAACTCGTCGGCCTACGCCGCGGTGGCCCGTGCGCAGGGCGTCCACGTCGTCTCGCGAGCGGCGCTGCGACGCGAGTCCCTCGAGACCGTCCTGGCCCACGCCCTGGACGTCGCGAGTGAGGGCGGACGGCGCGTCTACGTCGATATGGACCTCGACGTGGCGGACCGCGCGGTGGTGCCGGGATGCCCGGCGGCCGCCCCCGGCGGGCTCAGTGCCGACGAGGTGCGCCGCGTGGCGCGCCTGGTGGGTGCCGACGAGCGCGTCGCCGCTCTCGACGTGACCGAGATCGACGTGGCGCGCGACAGCGAGGACGAGCGTACGGTTCGCCTGGCGGCGCTGATAGTACTTGAGGCCCTGGCGGGCGTGACAAGGAGACGGACATGACGGTGGTTCTCAGCGGGGCGCCTCTCACACGCGCGCAGGTGCTGGCGGTGGCGCGCGGCTTCGAGACGGTGGAGATCGCCGCGGAGACCCTCGCGCTACTCGCCACCAAGCGCGCGGCGATCGACGCGCTGGTCGCCTCCGGGACCCCCGTCTACGGGGTGTCGACGGGATTCGGATCGTTGGCGACCACGTTCATCTCGCCCGAGCAGCGCCGCGATCTGCAGCGCTCGCTCATTCGTTCCCACGCCGCGGGGGTGGGAACCGAGGTCGAGACTGAGGTGGTGCGCGCGATGATGATCTCGCGCTTGTCGAACCTGTGCTCGGGCGTCTCGGGAGTGCGACCCGGGACCGCGCTCGCCTACGCCGGCCTGCTCAACGCACAGATCACGCCCGTCGTGCACGAGTACGGCTCGCTGGGATGCTCGGGCGACCTCGCGCCGCTCGCGCACGTGGCGCTGGCTCTCATGGGCGAGGGCGACGTGCGCGACGCCGGAGGCGCACGTGTCATGGCCGCCACGGCGCTCGCCGACGCGGGCCTAGTCCCGGTGACCCTGGCCGAGAAGGAGGGCCTGGCGTTGATCAACGGGACCGACGGCATGCTCGGCCAGCTCGTCCTGGCGATCGAGGACCTCGAGCAGATCTACCGGCTGGCCGACGTGGCCGCGGCGATGTCGGTCGAGGCGTTGCGCGGCACCGACCGAGTCTTCGCCGCCGAGATTCACGCTTTGCGACCTCACGCCGGTCAGCGCGACAGTGCCGCCAACATGGCCGCGCTGCTCGCGGGATCGCCCATCGTCTCGTCGCACGTCGATGACGTGACCCAGGTCCAGGACGCCTACTCGTTGCGCTGCGCCCCCCAGGTCCACGGCGCGGGGCGCGACACGTTGGCCCACGCCACGCGCGTGGCCGACGTCGAGCTCGCGTCGGCGATCGACAACCCCTCGATTCTCGCTGACGGCTCGCTCGAGTCCAACGGCAACTTCCACGGCGCGCCGGTGGGCTACGTTCTCGACTTCCTCGCGATCGCCCTGGCCGACGTGGCCTCGATCTCGGAGCGGCGCACCGACCGGCTTCTCGACGTGGACCGCAACTTCGGCCTGGCCCCCTTCTTGGCCCACCAGGCGGGCGTGGACTCCGGCCTGATGATCGCCCAGTACTCTCAGGCCGCGCTGGTGAGCGAGATGAAGCGTCTGGCGGCGCCGGCGAGCGTGGACTCGATTCCTTCTTCGGGCATGCAAGAGGACCACGTGTCGATGGGTTGGCACGCGGCGCGCAAGTTGCGCCGGGCCATCGAGGCCGCTCGCGACGTCTTGGCGATCGAGCTGCTCGCGGCCTCGCGCGCGCTCGCCCTGCGCGCACCACTGCAGGCGGGCGCGGCGACGGGTGCCCTGGCCGAACTAGTTAACGCGACCTCCGGCGGACCGGGACACGACCGCTGGCTCGCGCCCGAGATCGCGGCGGTGGGAGAGTTGGTCCGAAGTGGTGAGGCTCTCGATCTCGTGGCCCGCCACGTGACACTGTTCTAGGAGGCAACATGCAGGGTTCACGAATCGTGCGCGCGGCGAGGGGATCGCGGCTCACCGCACAGTCCTGGCCCCAGGAAGCCGCGCTGCGCATGTTGATGAACAACCTCGATCCCGAGGTGGCCGAGCGCCCCGAGGACCTGGTCGTCTACGGCGGCACCGGAAAGGCGGCGCGCGACTGGGCGAGCTTCGACGCGCTCGTGCGCACGCTGACGACGCTCAAGGACGACGAGACGATGCTGGTGCAGTCGGGCCGGCCGGTAGGGGTCTTTCAGACCCACGAGTGGGCTCCGCGCGTGCTGATTGCTAACTCGAACCTGGTGGGTGACTGGGCGACCTGGCCCGAGTTCCGCCGCCTCGAAGCGCTGGGGCTCACCATGTACGGCCAGATGACGGCGGGTTCGTGGATCTACATCGGCACCCAGGGGATCCTGCAGGGAACCTACGAGACGTTCGCCGCCGTGGCCGCCAAGCGCTTCGGGGGAACGCTGGCGGGCACGCTCACCCTGACCGGCGGCGCGGGAGGCATGGGCGGGGCCCAGCCCCTCGCGGTCACCATGAACGACGGCGCGTGCCTGGTGGTCGACGTCGACCCCTCGCGCCTGGCCCGGCGCGTCGAGCAGCGATACCTCGACGAGTGGACGAGCGACCTCGACGAGGCGCTGCGCCGCGTGGACAGCGCGCGCCTCGAGAGGCGCGCGCTGAGCGTGGGCGTGGTGGGCAACGCCGCGACCGTCTTCGCCGAACTGCTGGCGCGCGGGGTGGAGATCGACATCGTCACGGATCAGACGTCGGCGCACGATCCGCTGAGCTACCTGCCCGAGGGGATTGACCTCGGCGACTGGCACCACTACGCCGACACCAAGCCCGAGGAGTTCACCGATCGGGCGCGCCAGTCCATGGCTAAGCAGGTCGAGGCAATGGTGGGCTTCCTCGACGCCGGCGCCGAGGTCTTTGACTACGGCAACTCGATCCGCGGCGAGGCGGTGCTCGGGGGATACGAGCGGGCCTTCGCGTTCCCGGGCTTCGTGCCGGCCTACATACGGCCACTTTTCTGCGAGGGCAAGGGGCCCTTCCGATGGGCGGCGTTGTCGGGGGATCCGGCGGACATCGCGCGCACCGACCGGGCCGTGCTCGAGCTCTTCCCTGACAACGAGCCGCTGGCACGCTGGATTCGCAAGGCCGAGGAGCGAGTTAGCTTCCAAGGGCTGCCCGCGCGCATCTGCTGGCTGGGATATGGCGAGCGCGACCTCGCGGGGCTGGCGTTCAACGACTTGGTGGCGCGCGGGGAGGTATCCGCGCCGATCGTGATCGGCCGCGACCACCTCGACAGCGGCTCGGTCGCCTCGCCCTATCGCGAGACCGAGGCCATGCTGGACGGTTCGGACGCGATCGCCGACTGGCCGCTGCTCAACGCTCTCGTGAACACGGCCTCGGGCGCCTCGTGGGTCTCGATACATCACGGCGGTGGGGTGGGGATCGGCCGCTCGATCCACGCGGGACAGGTCTGCGTCGCCGACGGTACCGAGCTGGCCGCACAAAAGCTCGCACGTGTCCTGCGCAACGACCCCGGCATGGGCGTGATTCGCCACGTCGACGCGGGCTACGAGATCGCCGAGGCGACGGCTCTCGAGCGCGGCGTGCGCATCCCGATGCGCGAGACGTGACGACCCTCTACACCAACATCGGCGAGCTGACGACCAACGACGTTCGCCTCGGCGACGGTTCGGCCATGGGTCGCCTGCGCGACGCCGCCCTCGTCGAAGAGGGTGGCCGCGTCGTCTGGCTCGGGGCGGCGGCCCACGCGCCGGCGGCCGACGTGCGCGTCGACTGCGCCGGCGCGGCCGTGATCCCGGGATTCGTCGACTCGCACACCCACCTGGTCTTCGCTGGTGACCGGGTGGACGAATTCGTCGCGCGCATGGCGGGCACGCCCTACGACGGCGGCGGCATCCGCTCGACCGTCGCCGCGACGCGCGCCGCGACGCGCGAAGAGCTCCTGGCCACCTCGGCCGCGCGGGCCGCCGCACTGTTCGCCGGCGGGGTGACGACCCTCGAGGTGAAGTCGGGCTACGACCTCACGGTCGAGGGCGAGGTGCGACTGCTCGAGGTGGCGCGGGATCTGACGGGTGAGACCACGTTCCTCGGCGCTCACGCGGTTCCCTCGGAGTTCAGCGACCGCGCCGCCTACGTCGAGCTCGTGGCCGGGGCGATGACGCGAGCCTGCGCGCCGCACGCGCGCTGGGCCGACGTGTTCTGTGACCGCGGGGCCTTTGACGTCGACGAGGCGCGCCACGTGCTGACCAGCGCACGCGCGGCGGGACTCGAGCTGCGCCTGCACGGCGGCCAGCTGGCCGACGTCGGCGCGGTGCGACTCGCACTCGAGATGGGGTGCGCGAGCGTTGATCACTGCACCCACGTGAGCGAAGGGGACCTCGCGGCCCTCGCCGGATCCTCGACGGTGGCGACGCTGCTGCCCGGGGCGGAATTCTCCACGCGCTCGGCCTACCCCGACGCCCGTCGCTTCCTCGACGTCGGAGTCGCGATCGCTCTGGCCACCGATTGCAATCCCGGCACCAGCTACGTGACGAGCATGGGTTTCGTCATCGCCCTCGCGGTGCGCGAGATGGGGCTGACCCCCGACGAGGCGCTCTACGCCGCGACCCGCGGCGGCGCGGCCGCACTGCGTCGCAGCGACGTCGGCCACCTGGGGTTGGGCGCGCGCGCCGACCTCGTGATCCTCGATGCGCCGCGATGTGCGCATCTGGCCTATCGGCCCGGGGCCAACCTGGTGACGCGCACCGTGCGCGCGCCATAGGACCCGCGGCGACGGAGGACGTCGTCGGATTGAATGGAAGCGTGCCGATCAGCCTCTCAACGCCGGGCCCTGAGGAGTTGGTCAGCGCCGCGCGAGCCCTGGCCGACTGGCAGCGCGAGGGGGGACCGGTTCAGCTGCACCCGGGGGATGTCGGCTGGCACTGGCGCTTCGGGGTGTCGGCGACGGCGAACGCGCTGCGCACGTGGCGCCGCGGCGAGCGCGTTCTCGCAGTAGGACTCGTGGATGGCGGCGTCGTGCGACTGGCCTTCGCCCCCGAGGCCGACGACGACGAGGAAGTGGCGCGCGCGATACTCGCCGACGTGTCGCAACCTGGGCGCGGCGTCCTCTCTCGCGACGGGGTCGTCGAATCGCGCGCCGGCGCGCTCTTTCGTCAACTGCTCCTGGACAGCGGCTGGCATGCCGACGAGGCCTGGACGCCGCTTCGACGATCCCTCGATGCGCCCGGCGCGCCCGGCGCGCTCGACGCCGCGGGCCTGCGCGTCGAGGTAGTCGGTCCCGGGCGCATCGAGGATCGGGTGGCGATCCAGCGCTCGGCTTTCGCGAACTCGACCTTCACCGAAGAGGCCTGGCGCGCGATGGCCGGCGGCCCGCTCTATTCCGACGCGCGCTGTCTCGTCGGCTACGACGACGCGGGTGCGGCCGTGGCGGCCGTGACGGTCTGGTCGGCCGGAAAGGGACGACCCGGCCTGCTCGAGCCGATGGGCGTGCACCGCGAGCATCGCGGGTGCGGCTACGGACGGGCGATCTGCCTCGCCGCCGCGTCGGCCCTGGGCGAGCTCGGCGCCTCGAGCGTTACTGTCTGCACGCCCAGCGCGAACGTCGCGGGCGTCGCCGCGTACGCGTCGGCCGGATACGAAGAACTGGCTCCCGTCACGGACTTTCGCCGCGACGTTGATGTCGAAGGTCGCCTCGCTAGTGTGCCTGTATGAGTAGCCCAATCGCCCCCGCGACCCTTCCCCGGACCCTACGAGAGCTGCGTGAGGCGGGTTACACGCGTCGCTCGGTGCGCGAGGAGATGCGCGCCAATCTGGAGACGCGCCTCGTCGACGGGCGTCCCCTGGTCAGTTCGGTGCTGGGATACGAGGACTCGGTGCTGCCCCAGCTCGAGACCGCGCTGCTGGCCGGCCACGACATCATCCTTCTCGGCGAACGCGGTCAGGCCAAGACCCGCATGATCCGCGCGCTGGTCGAGCTGCTCGACGAGTGGCTGCCCATCGTCGCGGGCTCGCCGGTGCGCGACGATCCCTTCGCGCCGATCTCACCCGACGCGATCGACCTGCTCGCCCGACTGGGCGAGGAGACGCCGGTCGACTGGGTGCACCGCAGTCAGCGCTTCGCCGAGAAGCTCGCTACGCCCGACACGTCCATGGCCGACCTGATTGGCGAGGTCGACCCGATCAAGGTCGCCGGCGGTCTCTACTTGGATGACCCGCGGGCCCTTTCCTACGGACTCGTGCCCAAGTCCAACCGCGGGATCTTCGCGATGAATGAGCTGCCCGACCTGGCTGAGCGCATCCAGGTGGGGCTGCTCAACGTGCTCGAAGAGCGCGACGTGCAGATCCGCGGCCACCTCGTGCGACTCGAGCTCGACCTCGTGGTGGTGGCCACAGCCAACCCTGAGGACTACACGAACCGCGGGCGCCTCATCACACCGTTGAAGGACCGCTTCGGTAGCCAGATCCGCACCCACTACCCCTACGAGATCGCCACCGAGATCGAGATCGTCCACCAGGAGGCCGTTCTCGCGCCCTCGCCTGTTCCGATCGTGGTGCCGTGGTTCATCGATGACATCGTGGCCCGCGTGAGCCACGTGGCGCGCGCCAGCCACGTCATCAGCCAGCGCTCGGGGGTCTCGGTGCGATTGTCAATCGCCAACTACGAGACGGTCGTGGCCAGCGCCCTGCGCCGCAGCCTTCGCACCGGTGACGCGACCGTCGTGCCGCGCGTGAGCGACCTCGCCGCGATGGTCCAGTCCACTCAGGGCAAGATCGAGCTCGACACGGTCGACGACACGGATTCTGACCAGGTGATCGCCGCGCTGGTGGCCCTGGCGACGCGCCAGTGCTTCTCCGAGCACGTCGTCCTCACCGAGGCCAGTGGAATCGTGGCGGCCTTCGACGACGAGGTGCTCGTGCACGTGGGCGACGATCTGGCCGACCAGCACTACCTCGACGTAATGGCCGCGATGGGGGACCTTCGGGCGGCCGCGACGCGTGTCGCCGGCGCGAATGCGACTCCCGGAGAGCTCGCCTCGGCGGCCGAGTTCGTGCTCGAGGGCCTGTATCTGACCAAGCGACTGGCCAAGGACGCCGCCGGCGCGCGGGCCCTGTATCGCTCGAGGAGTCGTTAGTGCCGGTTCGCTACGGCTTTCACCGCGCGGGTGATGACGACGACGACGTCGACGCCGGCGAGATTCTCGACCTCTTGGCCGACGATTACTTAGAGAGCGGCGATCTCGAGGCGGCGATGGAGAACCTGCTGCGTCAGGGCTATACGACGGCCGACGGCGAGCGGGTCGAAGGCCTCGCGGGACTGGCCGCACGCGCCCGACGTCGTCGCGTCGAGCTCGAGAGCCAGGCGGGCGCCGAGGACGAGCTCGACCGCTACCGCGAGTGGCTGGCCGAGATCGAAGAGACCGAAGTGCGCGCCATCGACGATCTCCTCGAGCGGGCCGAGGCCTCCGGTGACGAGCGCCGCGTCGAGGTGACGCGACACCTGGCCGACGAGCGCGCCCTGGAGCGCAACCTGATGAGTGAGCGTTTCGCCGAGCGCCTGAGCTCGTATCAGCACTACGACTTCGTCTCCTCCGAAGCGCGAGAGAGCTTCGAAGAGATGCTCGGCGAGCTCGAGCGCGACGTGCTCTCGACCTACTTCGAACAGGCCAAGGACTTCATGGGCCGCGTCGACGAGGCCGAGCTCGCGCGGCTGCGCGAGATGATGGACGCGCTCTCGACCATGATCGAGCAGGACCGCCGCGGCGAGTCCCTGGATCCGTCCTTCGACTCGTTCATGGAGAACTTCGGCGACTATTTTCCCGGCGCTACCAGCCTCGAGGACGTGATTCGCCAGATGGCCGAGCGCGCCGCCGCTGCCGAGGCGATGTTCAACTCGCTCTCCGGCGCCCAGCAGCAGGAGCTGCGCTCGCTCTTCGAGCAGATGATGGGCAACATGGAGCTCAACTTCTCCCTGTCGCGCCTGAGCGCGAACCTGCGCCAAGCGACGCCGGACATCGACTGGCAACAGGCCGCGCGCCTGCGGGGCACGTCCTCCTTCGCCGAGGCCACCTCGCGCGCCGAGGAACTGGCCGAACTGGGCCGCCTCGAGCGCTTCCTCACCCAGAGCGGGGCGGCCCGCGCCCTGCCCGAGGTCGACGTCGAGGCGTTGCGCCGTCACCTGGGCGACGACGCGGCGCGCCACGTGGCCAAGCTTCAGCGCGCCCTCGCCTCCCTCGACGACGCGGGGTTCGTGGACCGTTCGCGAGAGGGCCTGCACCTCTCGGCCAAGGGCGTTCGCCAGGTGGGGGACCGCGCGCTGCGCGATCTCTTCACGCAGCTGCGGGTGTCGCCGGTCGTCGGAGAGCACCGCGAGGCCACGCTGGATCGCGGCGGGGACCGCGAGGAAACGTCCAAGCCGTGGCAGCCGGGCGAGCCGCTCTCGCTCAACCTCGCGCGAACGTTGCGCAACGCGATCACGCGCGAGGGTCCGGGACTTCCGGTGCGCCTCGCACCCGAGGACTTCGAAGTCGAGGAGTACGAGTCGGCGCGGCGCAGCGCGACCGTCTTCGCAATCGACCTCTCGCTGTCCATGGCGATGCGCGGCAATCTCGTGCCGGCGAAGAAGATGGTCCTGGCCCTGGCCGAGCTGATCCGCACGCGCTACCCGCGTGACCGGGTCGCCCTCGTGGGATTCGGTGAGGTGGCCCGCGAGCTGCGCGTCGCCGACATCCCGGCACTCACCATCGACTACCAGTACGGCACGAACCTTCAGCACGCCCTCGCGCTCTCACGGCACTTGCTGCGCGACGAGCGCGGCCAGCGCCAGATCGTCGTCGTTACCGACGGCGAGCCCACCGCGCACCTGAGCGACGACGGCGAGCCGTTCTTCTCCTGGCCACCGGTCGCCGAGACACTTCAGCGCACGATGGCCGAGGTCCTGCGCTGCACGCGCGCGGGGA
>JAJYGN010000075.1 GCA_021790675.1 Actinomycetes bacterium | reverse complement strand
ACACCCACGCCGACGCGCCGGTCGTTCCGGAATAACCGTCGATGAGGTACTCGGTGAAGGTGAGATACAGGTACGCGGCGCCGAAGGCGATCATCACGAAGCCCAGACGCACGAAGTGCCGGGAGGAGATGTAGGCCTCGAGGTGAAAGAGCCGGCGCGCCGCGGCGACCGTGAGAACGACCAACGCCACACCCGAGTACAGCGCGGCGACGACGAAGTACACCGGCAGAATCGTCTCCATATAGCCGGCGCGCGAAGACGAGGCGAACGCGAAGGAGAGCACCGAGTGCACCGACACGGCCATGGGGATGATCATGATCGCTATCAACCCGATGGCACCGTTGAGCCGACGCCTCTCGGCGGGCGTGCTGGCGTAGCGTCCCACGAGAATCCGGTAGAGGGACTTGCGCACCCGCACGCGCTTGCTCGCTGTCTCGTCCTCGAAGCGATCCAGCGCGATCACCGCGTCGGGAATCAGCGGCAAGTAGAAGAACACGGCCGTCGCGAGCAGGTACGTGCTGACCGCGAAGAAGTCCCAGAGAATCGGCGACGTGAGATTCCAGTACGTCGGCCAGACGAGCTCCCAGACCTTGCTCGGATTACCGAGGTGCGGAATGATGAATGCCATGCCAATTGGCAGGGTCACGAGAGCCGTGGCTTCGGCGATGCGAGTCAGCGGCGCGCGCCACTCGGCGTGGGTCAGTCGAAGGATCGCCGAGACGACGGCACCGCCATAGCTCACTCCGATGAACGCGACCAGGTTCGCCTCGTAGATCGCCCAAAACGCGCCGTCGTTATATCCCGAGACGCCCAGACCGTGCGCCACCTGATAGACCCACGCGACCACGCCCAGCACCACGATGACTCCGAGGATCGCCACGGCGGGCCACCACCAGCTCGGAGTCTCGAGCACCGGTCGCATCGCGGTGGCGCGCAGGTCCGCACCGGGTGACGTCACCGTAGTGTGCGAGGGGGGGTTGAGAACTTCAGTCATCGATACTCTCCTGGCGCTAGGACGCGCTCGCGTTGTTGTTCAGGTCCTGGCCGTGGCCGGGGATGTAGTACACCCGCGGGTGCGTGCCGTACTCTTCCTTGAAGACGACGGCGTCGTTCTCAGCGAGGAACGTCGAGATCTTCACCGTGGCGCCCATGCCATTCACGGCCACGTCCGAGGTGAGATCTCCGAAGTACAGGACGCCCATCGGGCAGTTCACCACGCACTCGGGCAACTGGCCCGTGGGCAGCATCGCTGCGCAGTCAACGCACTTGCCGACGGTGCCCTTCACCTGGGGCACGGGCCACTCGGGCTCTTGGGCGAAGGGCTGGCGCGGAGCCGGGACCGGGTCCGTCCAGTTGAAGTAGCGCGCGTCGTAGGGACACGCGTTCATGCAGATGCGCGTGCCGATGCACTTGTGCTGATCGACGAGGACTAAACCTTCGGGAGTGCGGAAGTTGGCGCCCACGGGACAGACCGGGACGCACGCGGGGTCTTCACACATCATGCAGGGCCGCGGCATGAAGTAGTCCTCTCCCGCTGCGTTTTGCATGGTGTAGACGTTCATCCACGTCTGGTCCTCGTGCAGGTAGTGCGCGGTCTGACACGCGGTGGTGCAGAGCTTGCAGCCATTGCACAGCCGCAGGTCGATGATCATGCACCACTGCTTCGTGGGGCCGGTGGGCGTCGTGGTGGAGGTCTGGGTCGCGGCCGCGACCGTCTCGGCCACCACCCCCATGACACCGAGCCCGATGCCGCTGATTGCGGCCGCGCGCAAGAAGCCCCGTCGGCCGATCGTCACCTTCTCGTGGCTCGCCTTTTCGCTGGTCGCGAGGGATCCGTCGGATTCACTCATCACGCAATCACCTTGATCTTTCCTTCCATCCACTTCATCGTCGACATCGCCCCGCCCATGCCGTTGGTGCCGGCGCCGCACGGCGCGTAGCACTGCCACGTAAAGGTTCCGGTCTTGGTGGGCACGAACGACGCGACCACGGTCACCGACTTGCCCGTGGGCGCGGCGGGTATCGGCATGTTGAACGGAAGTCCCACGATGGTGAAGGTGTGGGCGACGTTGGTGTCAGGAATCGAAGACAGCGCCTGTCCCGCGACCAACTCTTGTCCCGTCGACGAGCCGACGACCTTGTCGTACATCATCTGGGCGCCCATCAGTGGCGCCGTCCCGTCGTCGAAGTTGACGATCTTGACGGTGACGCGCTCGTTGACGTGCACCGTCCACTGCGGATTGGTGAACTGCGGTTGGTTGCCGGTGCCGGGCAGGTTGCCCGTCGTCAGGATCTTCATGACCTCGGTGACGTGGCCGCGCACGGCCGGCGCGCTCGGCGTTCTTGAACGAGTTAGCCCAACGACCCCTGACGCGATGCCCGCGACGAGGGCGACCGTCACCGCGAGGCCGACCAGGATCGCGACCAGCGACACCGCAACCACCGCGCTATTGCGTGCGGCCCGAACAGGTCGACGCCAGCTCAGACGACCAAGTCGTGCGAGCGGGTCGACGGCGCCGAGCCGCACGAGCGGGTCGACGCCAGGGCTCGACCCGCTCGCGCCAGTGGCTCGGCGAGGACTCACGCGACGACCTTGATCTTTCCGGTCATCCAGTTGTTGGTCTTCATCGCGCCGGCCATCCCCGTCGAACCACTACCGCACGGAGCGAAGCAGTTCCACGTGAAGGTGCCAACCTTGTTGGGCGTAAAGGTCGCCACCACGGTGATCGACTTGCCGGTCGGGGCGACGGGAATCGGCATGTTAAAGCCCAGCCCGGCCACGGTGAAGGTGTGCGAGATGTTGATGTCCGAGACCATGCCGGCTGCCTTGCCGGCGACTAACTCCTTGCCCGTCTTCGTGCCCATGACCATCGTGTACTTCATGTACTTTCCCATCAGGGCCGCCGCGCCATCGTCGAAGCTGATGATCTTCACGGTGACGGTCTGTCCCTTGTGCACCGTCCACGACGAGTTCGTGATTCGCGGCTGCTCGCCGCTGCCCGCGAGCTTGCCCGTCGTCAGGATCTTCATCACCTCGGTGACGTGGCCGGGGGTCGCCGCGCTGGCGGACATGGTGCTGACGGCACCGGCCGCCAAGACGGGTGCGGTGGCGAGCACGACGGCCGCAACCTTGATTGACCTGAATTTCATTTGATTCTCCCTATTTGTCGGTACTTCATTACGAGATGGGTCACGGGCCTTACGACTTGACGGTGAGGTAGCCGCGCATGAAACCGTCGTGCGCCATGCCCCACTTGTCACAGGGCAGCGGGCAGAACCACTGGAAGGTTCCCGCGGACTTGGGGGTGATGGTGAAGTGGGTCACCGACGGCGAGGAAGCGCTGCCAGCGGGCACCATGACGTCGATGTTGAGCTCCGGCAACATCCAGGCGTGCGACTGGGTGTCGTAGTTATAGACCGTGACGTCGTACTTGGTCCCGGCGGTCATGGTCAGAGCGCCCGGGACAAAAGCGTCGTGTACCAGACCGTCGGGTCCCTTGACGCCGCCCAGCGGCGCCGGGTTCACCGAAAGCTTCAGCGACGCCGTACTCGAGCTGGCGGGCGCCGCCGCCGCGCTCGTCGCCGCGACGGCCGGGGTCGCCGTCACCTTGTGCCAGATTGCCCCGACGCCTGCGGTGAGCGCGAACGCGGCCGCAACGACGAGAACGATCCCCGTCACCAGGGTGAGAAGTCCACGCAGCCGCAGAGAACCCAGATCAGGGGCGCCCTGATCGACCATGGTCGATCCACTACTCATCACATACTCCTCCCGGCCACCATCGCGATGGTGGCGACAACCGTGACCATCCTGCGGCCCAGATCTCGCGCCCGGTAGAGGATTCCCTCGGGTCGTGCCTCCCGTGATTCCACGGGACGACGACGGGCCACAGCGCCGACCCATGTCAGTGGCCAAATCTGGTCCTTTGGCCGTAGTCCGGCCACAGTTGGGCCCGACCTGCGGCCGTAGGGTGATCTCGTGTCCGGCATCGAGACGGCGGATCCGACGTCGATTCCCGTAGTGATCGTGGACGACCACGAGGTCGTTCGCGAAGGAACGCGCCGCATGCTCGAACGAGACCCCGACATTGTCGTCGTCGACGAGGTCAGTTCGGTGCGCGACGCGCTCACCTCGGCGCGCCGGCTGCTGCCGCGACTGATGGTGATTGACGTCGAGTTGCCCGACGGCAGCGGCGTCGACGTCGTACGCGCCATTATCGCCGAGGGGCTGCCGATCCGCTGTTTGATGCTCTCAGCCCACGACGACTACGTCTACTTCTCCGAAGCCTTCGCGGCCGGCGCGGGCGGCTACCTGCTCAAGACGGCGAGCGCCGCCGAATTCGTGGCCGCGGCGCGCACCGTGACCCTGGGCGGCACGGTCATCGACGGCTCGCTCTCGCACCGCCTAGCCGGTCGGCACCATCAGCCCGAGGACGACTGGATTGCGCGTCTCACCGCGCGCGAGCTCGACGTGATCGCCGCGCTGGTGCAAGGCAAGTCGAACAAGGAGATCGCCCGCGACCTCGGGATCGGACTGCGCACGATCGAGAGCTACGTCTCGGCGATCCTCGCCAAGCTCGGCGTGCGATCACGCACGGAGGCGACGATCTTCGCCATCGAACACCACCTGGCCACCCCCCGTCAAGGCAAATGACCGAGAGCTCGCACATCCCGATCCGTGAGATCCTGGTGCGCGCATTGCAGCCGCCAGTGCGCGAGCGGGCCTTCTGGGCAGTGCAGGCGATGGTCGTCTTCTGGGCGATCATCCACCTCGAGGTCGACCTGCACAACTCACTGCAGACGAGCGTCCTGCCCCACGGCGTGCCCATCGATCTCTTGCTCATCCCCGTGGGCTACGCCGCTTTGCGCTACGGACTCTCGGGCTCGGCCGCGACGACGCTCTGGGCGATCATCCTCTGGTCGCCGGACCTGCTGCTGCCCCACGACGAGGGTCACTTCGCCCAGGACCTCGTTCAGCTGACGGTGGTCTTCGTGGTGGCGCTCTTCGTGGGTCTCGAGATCGAGCGGGCGCACATCGAGCGCACGAGGGCCGAGGCCGCCGAGGTGGAGCGCCGGGCCGCCGAGCTTCACTATCACCGCCTCTTTGACGCCAACACCTCGCCCATCGTCCTCATCGACGACATCGGCGTGGTCCAAGAGGCCAATCCGGCGGCTCTGCGCCTGTGGCCGCGTGCCACAGGTCGAGTGGTCAGCGATCTTCTCGCCGTGTCCGACGCCGAACTCGTCGAGGGGCGCAGCGCTCAATTGACGGTGCGCGCCGGCCAGGGCGAGGAGCGCACCTTCCGTCTCGCCGTGTCGAACCTGGAGCCGGGCGCCGGCGGAGAGATGCGTCAGATCGTCCTCGAAGACGTGACCGAGGAGTACCGCTCCGAGCGCGAAGCGCGCCAGTGGGCGATCGAGGTCCTCCAGGCCCAAGAGAACGAGCGGCGCCGCATCGCCCGCGAGATCCACGACGACCCCCTGCAGCGCCTGCTCCAACTGGCGCGCCGACTCGAGACCCTCGGGTCCTTCGCCGATGCCGGGGCAAACAGCGAGCAGTTCAGCGCGGTTCGCGACGAGCTGCTCAACGTGGTCGGCCACCTGCGCGAGGTCACCCGGGGGCTACACCCGGCCGGGCTCGACCAGTACGGCCTCGTCGCCGCCGTACGCGGTCTCCTCGTCGACCTCGAGGTCGACGAGGGCCTCTTCACCGATCTGGCCGTCTCCGGCGAAGTCGCCGACGGTTCTCCCGAAGCCGAGGTCGGACTATTTCGCATCATCCAAGAGGCGGTGCGCAACGTGATCCGCCACGCCGCAGCGTCTCGCATCGACGTGGCGATTCACTACGAGGACGGAACCGCTCGAGTCACCATCGTCGACGACGGCTCCGGCTTCGACCTCGATCGCGACTCCTTGATCGCCGGCAGCCACCTGGGGATACTCGGCATGCGCGAGCGCGCGAACCTCCTCGACGGACACTGCGAGGTCTACTCCTCGATCGGCGTCGGCACCACGGTCGAGGCGACCGTTCCCCTTCATCGCGCCGCGGTCGACGCCCTACGTCGCGGCGGATGACCTCGGGCGAGCCGAGGTGTCCCCACGGGCGCCTGATCATCAGAAGTAGCCTCGCGAACCCGCACGAGGGCACGCCGGACGGCGCTTTGTTTCAGCTCTTGTCGCGGCGGCGAAGCTCGTCTTCCACCGCCGCGGGGTCCAGGCCCCGGCTGCGCAGCACGAGCAACGTGTGGAACCAGAGGTCGGCCGCCTCTTCGATCACGCGCTCGTCGCTCTCAGCCAAGGCCGCCACGGCGAGCTCGGCGGCCTCTTCGCCCACCTTGCGCGCGGCCTGAGCCGGACTCTGGCGTAGCGTAGCGACCACGTAAGAGTCAGGCGAGTTCGCGCGGTCTCGCTGGAGGATACGTCGCCACAGCCACGGCGTAAAGCACGACGTGGAGCCGTCGTGGCACGTGGGGCCGGTCGCCTGGGCCCGCACGAGCACCGCGTCCTCGTCGCAGTCGAGGATCACCTCGACGACGCGCAGCTCGTTGCCCGACGTCTCGCCCTTTCGCCACAGCGACTGGCGCGATCGGGAAAAGAAGTGCACGAGCCCGCTCGAACGCGTCAGCGCCAGCGCCTCGTCGTCCATCCAGCCGAGCATCAGCACTCGGCCGGTGGCGTCGTCTTGGACGATCGCCGCCTTCAGGTCAGCCATGGTGTCTCCTTAGGGGTCGCAGGGCCACACCCAGTCCTTGGATCTCCGCGCGCAGGCCGGCGAGGCCGCTCGGATTCTCGTGCACGATCGAAGCGACGAGCGCCGCGTCGGTGACCCGCAACGCCTCGGCGACGTGGCGAGCGTTGCCCGCCCCGCCCGAGGCGATCACCGGCACGTGCACCGCAGCGCGCACGGCGGTGGTCAGTTCCAGGTCGAATCCCTCGCGGTGCCCGTCGTGGCTGATCGAGGTGAGCAGAATCTCACCGGCACCGCGCGATGCGGCCTCGACGGCCCACGGCACGGTCGCCACGGAGGTCGCCACCCGGCCGCCGTGGGTGTGGACGACGCCGTCGCCCGCGTCGATGGCCACGACCACCGCCTGGGCGCCGAAGCGATCCGCGATGCGCGTGATGAGACTGGGGTCGGCGAGCGCGGCCGAGTTGATCGACACGCGATCCGCGCCCGCCTCGATGATGCGCGAGGCGTCCTCGAGGTTGCGCACGCCGCCGCCGACCGTGAAGGGGATGTCCAGAACGTCGGCGACGCGCGTCACCACGTCGAGCATGGTGGCGGCCTCGTCCACCGTCGCAGCGATGTCGAGGAACACCAACTCGTCGGCGCCACCCTCGCCGTAGAAGGTCGCGAGTTCCACGGGATCGCCCACGTCGCGCAGGCCGACGAAGCTCACCCCCTTGACCACCCGGCCGCGGGCCACGTCGAGGCAGGGGATCAGGCGCGGGAGAGGCATGACGCGAGGAAGTCGAGGCCGGCGGGGCCGCTCTTTTCAGGGTGGAACTGCACGCCGAGGAACGAGCCGTTTTCGGCCGCGGCGGTGACGCCGTCCGCGCGGGCCGTGGCGAAGGGCGTGTTCGCGGCGTAGGAGTGGGCAAAGTAGTACGCCTCGCCCCAGGGTTCGACGATCGCCCAACCCAGGCGTGGCACCCGACCCTCGCGCAGGCGCGTGACGTCGCCCGCCAGCAGGCCCAGCCCGGCGACACCACCATCTTCCTCGCTGGACTCCAGCGCCAGCTGCAGACCCAGGCAGATGCCCAGGACCGGTCCACTGTCGCCCACGCGCTCGACCAGCGCATTCGCCGCACCGGTCTCGCGCAGGTGCTTCATGGCGCTGCGCGCCGAGCCGACGCCGGGCAAGACGACGTAGTCCGCCTCGCGCACGGCGATCGGATCGCTCGTCACGACGCTCGTGTGCCCGAGGTGGGCGAGCGCCGCGCGCACCGAGTGGGTGTTGCCCGCGCCGTAGTCCACGACCACGACGCCACTCACAGCGAGCCCTTCGTCGAGCGCACCAGGTTCCCGCTTGGGGCGATCGCCACCGCGAGCGCCCGACCCACCGCCTTGAACGCCGCCTCGGCGACGTGGTGGGCGTTGCGCCCGCTCGCCGTCACGTGCAGGGTGATGCGCGCGGTCTGAGCCAGGGACTCGAACGCGTGCGTCGCCATGCCCGGGTCGGGATCGATCGCGATCTCGGCCACCGCGCGGCCTGACAGGTCAACCACCGCGTGGGCGATCGCCTCGTCCATCGGCACGCGCGCCTCGCCGTAGCGCGCGAGTCCGCGTCGGTCCCCGAGGGCCCGATCAAGCGCTTCGCCAAAGGCGCGCATCATGTCCTCGACCGTGTGATGGTCCCCCGTCTCCAGGTCGCCGACTCCTTCGAGACGCAGGTCCATGCCGCCGTGGAAGGCCAGCTGGGAGAGCATGTGGTCATAGAATCCCTCGCCGGTAGAAACGAAGACCCGTCCCTCGCCGCGCGGGCGCAGGCGGACCGTGAGGATCGTCTCAGCCGTGGCGCGCCGATGGCGCACCAGCTCCGAGGCCGTGGTGCCGCCGGCCAGTTCGGCGCGCAGCGCGTCGAGCAGGATGTCGTCGTCGACCTCGTCGCGCACGCTCACTCGCCAGCCCCCCACGAAGGCGCGCGTCACCACCCCGTAAGGCAAGAGCCGCTCGACCAACTCGACGGGATTGTCCATCGGCACATAGAGGAAGTTGGTGAATGAGGGCAGCGGAACCAGTCCGAGACCGACGAGCTCGCGCGCCAGGCGCTCGCGCTCGGCGACCTGGCCCGAGACGTCGGGCGGCGTGGCGAGGGCGGCGAGCGCCAGGGCCGCCGAGAGGGTCGAGACCGACAGCGGCGCCTGACGCGAGGCGATCACGTCGATCGTCTCGGGCGAGGCCAGGGCGTAGCCGACGCGCGCGCCGGCCAGCCCGAAGGCCTTGGAGAACGTGCGCAAGATGATCGCTCCGTCCTCGATGCGGGCCAGCGCGTCGACGCCGGCGTAGTCGGCGTAGGCCTCGTCGATGACGAGCTGGCCCGCAACGTCAGGTACGTCGGGCAGTTCGCCCGTCGGATTGTTGGGGCGACAGACGAAGACGAGGTCGGCGCTGTGTGGATCTTCCACCATCGTCGCGCCCGCCATAATCGCCGCGTAGCGGTACATCGAGTACGAGCGCGCGGGCACCGTCGCGACGGTGCCGCCCTCGGCGAAGACGCGCGCGAGCAGCACGATGAACTCGTCGCTGCCCGCACCCAGGGCGACCTGGGCGACGTCGAGGCCGTGATACGCCGCGATTCCCCGACGCAGGGGCTCGTGGCGGCTGCGGTCGTACTCGTTGACGTCGGCGAGGGCGCGCGCGAGCGCGGCCGGGCGCGCGCTCGCCGGCGGCGCGGCCGGAACGTTGCCGTCGAAGCGGATCATGTCGCTGGCTCGCCGACCGACGCGGGCGGCCAACTCCTCGTTCGAGGCCGGCCAGGTGTAGCTCTCCAGGGGCTGGGGCCGCGTCATCGCCGCGCCGTCGCCTTGTGGTTCGGCATCCCCTCGAGGTCGGCGAGCGCCTCGATTGTCGGCGCGAGCCGCTCGAGACCCTCCTTGGTCACCCGCTGGACGGTCACCGTCTTCATGAAGTCCTCCAGGCCCAGTCCGCCCGTCGAACGGGCCCAGCCACCGGTGGGCAGCACGTGGTTGCCGCCGGTGGCGTAGTCGCCGGCGGGCACCGGCGAGTACGGCCCGACGAAGACGGCGCCCGCGTTGCGAATGCGCGAGGCCAGGGACTCAGAGCGCTCACCCAGCAGAGCGACGTGCTCGGCCGCGTAGCCCTCAATCTCGGCGAGGGCGGCCTCGAGGTCATCGCCCACGCGCACGACGAACGCCCGCGAGTCGGGGCCGTGCTCCATCTGGGCCGCGACCTCCTGGTCGATCAGCTCCTGGCTGACGCCACGGTCGGCGACGACGACGACCTCGCTGGGACCGGCGGGCAGGTCGATGGCGACGTCGCGACTGACGAGCAGCTTGGCCGTGTTCACGGCTCCCCCGCCCGGCCCGAAGATCTTGTCAACCGGCGCAATCGACGCGGTCCCGTAGGCCATCGCCGCGATCGCCTGAGCTCCGCCCACCGCCCAGACCTCGTCGATGCCGAGCAGGGCCGCGGCGGCCGCGACCGCCGGCGCGCCGGCGGGCGGTGTGCACACGACGATGCGCTCGACCCCGGCGACCTGGGCGGGCACGCCGCTCATGATGAGAGACGACACGAGCCCGCGCGGCACGTAAAGACCCACCGAGCGAAGGGGCGACCAGCGGCGCTCGAGGGTCACGCCCGGCGAGACTTCGAGAACGATGTCGCGAGGGCGCTGGGCCGCGTGCCAGGTGCGCACCGACTCTGCAGCGGCGAGCACGGCCGCGGTGGGGATGTCGCCGTAGGCGACGGCCCGCTCGGGTACGGTCGCGGTCGTCGCGTCGAGGCGCCTCGACCACTCGGCGAGGGCCTCGTCACCGCGCGCGCGCACGTCGGCGACGATGTCCTCGACACTGAAGCTGCCGTCGGTGGGCACCGGGCGACTCATGGGACCATCCTCTCAACAGGCAGGGTCAGGATCGAGCTCGCGCCGAGGGATTCGAGCGCCGGCAGCAGGTTCCAGATCTCGACGGCCGGGACGAGGGCGTGCACCGCCACGACTCCCGACGTCGCAAGGTCCATGATCGTCGGCGACCCCTTGGTCGGCAACAGTGCGGTCACCTCCTCGAGTCGCGACTTGTCGACGTTGAAGAGCAGGTAGCGGCTGGCCCGCGCATTGATCACGCTCGAGAGCACCATCGTCAGGCGGTCCCTCGCCTCGAGGTCGACGTCGCCGACGCGTCCCACCAGCACCGCCTCGGACTCGAACAATGTGCCCAGTGGCCGCAGCCCGTTGGTGCGCAGGGTGGATCCCGTTGACACCAGGTCGATGATCGCGTCAGCGAGTCCCAGACGCGGCGAGATCTCCACTGCGCCGCCGACTTTGACGAGCTCGGCCTCGATGCCGAGATCGGCCAGCGCGCGCGCCGCGGTGCGCGGGTGCGAGGTCGCGATTCGCCGACCGGCCAGGTCGCCCAGAGACGTCGCCGCGTCCTCGCGCGGGACGGCCGCCTGTAGCGAACACGAGCCGTACCCCAAGCGCAAGAGCACCTCCACGTCGCGGTCGCGCTCGTAGATCAGGTCGAGTCCGGTGATACCGCAGTCGACGACGCCGTCTTGGACGTACTCGGGCACGTCGTCGGCGCGCACGAATAACAGGTCGATGTCCGCGTTGCGACAGTGCGCCTGGAGGACGCGCTCGCCCGGCTCCTGAGGGTCGACCCCGCTGGCCTCGAGCAGCGCCCAGGAGGGCTCGCGCAGACGGCCCTTCGAGGGCAGGGCCAGCGAGAGACGCCGCGTCACGAGCGGACCCGAGGCAGGACGCGTGCGTAGCCGCCTTCACCGTGGTGCAGCCAGTGCGCCACACGCGTCACCGTGGCGGTGGAGGCCCCGGTGCGCCGGGAGATCTCCTGATAGGCCACGCCCTGGTTGACGAGGCGAGCGACCTGGAGGCGCTGGCCCATCGCGTCTATCTCGTTGGTCGTGCACAGGTCGCGCAAGAACGCGGCCACGGCCTCGGGACTGCGCAGGCGCGTGAACGCTTCGACGAGCTCGTCGAAGCGGTCCACCGTCGCAACGTGCGCGTCGGCTGGTAGTACTTTGCCACTGGTCATGTCATCATGCTAACATGCTACAACGCTGATATGCAACTCATCCCCGCCATCGACCTTCTCGACAACGACGTCGTGCGCCTCGAGCGCGGCGACTACGACCGCGTTCTCTTTCGTCAGCCGATCGAAGAGTTCGTCCACCGCGTGGTGGCGACCAGGCCGTCACTGATCCACGTGGTGGATCTGCAAGGGGCCCGCGACGGTGCCGTGCGCCTCGACGTGGTGGAGCGCTGTGTCGAGGCCGCACGCGAGACGCCGCTGCAGATATCGGGTGGCATCCGCTCACTCGAGAGTGCCGCCGCGGTCCTCGACGCCGGCGCGGCGCGCATCATCGTTGGCACGTCGCTCTGGCAGGACGACTCGTCGCTCGCCGCCTACGTCGACGCCCTCGGCGACCAGCTGGTCGTCGCGCTCGACGTGCGCGACGGACGCCTCGCGGTACGCGGCTGGCTCGCCGAGTCACCGATCGGTCTCGACGACGCGCTAGCGCGCTGCTGCGCGACCGGCGTCGCACGACTGCACGTGACCGCGATCGAACGAGACGGGACCATGTCCGGTCCCGACCTCGCCCTCTACGAGCGAGTTTGCGCGAGCGGCATCCCGGTCGTCGCCGCCGGAGGGGTGCGCGATTCCGACCTCGGCTCCCTCGAAGCGATCGGCTGCGAGGCCGCGGTGATGGGAGTGGGATATCTCGCGCGCCTGGGACTGGGCGACCTGATCTAACGCACTCGAACACTGCCCGTTCGTGGTGTTTCCCCTGGTGCTTGTGACCTTTGGCACTAGTGGATTTTCCCGTAGATCGGCGACACTGGACCTATCAGATGCGAAAGGACCAGCAATGCGACGCAAGACCCTGGACCTACTCCTTACGTGGGTAGGCGCGGTTATTACCGTGGGGTTGATCGGAGCGAGCGGTCTGCTGATGTGGGGCTACACGTTTGCAAATTCGCAGGTGCGTAATCAGTTGGCTGCTCAGAAGATCTACTTCCCGGCGAAGGGCTCTCCCGAGTTACAGAACCCGCTCATCAAGCCGTATCTCACCCCGTACGCCGGAGAGCAGCTGTTGACCGGGCGCCAGGCCGAGGTGTGGGCGGACCACTACATCGCCGTGCACCTCCAGGAGATCGGTGGCGGCAAGACCTACGCCGAGCTGAGCGCGATGGCCCTCAAGGACCCGACCAACCAGACGCTGGCCAAGCAGGTCCAGGCGATGTTCCAGGGTGAGACCCTGCGCAGCATGCTCCTGACCGCCTACGCCTTTGGCACCTTCGCCGTCATCGCCCAGTGGTCAGTCGGCGCCGCGCTGTTTCTCGCGGTCGTGATGCTGATCCTCACCCTGATTGGGGTGCGCCAATATCGCCGCAGGGATCCCGACGAGGAGATCATCTAGCGACGTCAACAACCAGGCCCCTCCGGCTACAGGCCCCTCCGCTTTTAGAGTCGGAGGGGCCTGGTTGTTTCTGCACACTCACTACGGTGAGGGGATGGACGACACCGGCGTCGAGATACGCCCGAGCCACCACGCGTCGGTCGGCGCCTTCAACGTGCGCCGCGCGCTTCCGCAGCAAGGTCGGCGCACCGTAGGGCCGTGGTGCTTCGCCGATCACATGGGGCCCGCGGACGTGACCGAGGAACACGGACTCGACATCGGACCCCATCCGCACACCGGACTGCACACGGTGACCTGGCTCATCGACGGCGAGGCGCTGCATCGCGACAGCCTCGGTTCAGAGCAGGTGATCACCCCGGGGCAACTCAACCTGATGACGGCGGGCCACGGCGTCAGCCACGCCGAAGAAGCGACGGGGCGCTTCTCGGGACAACTCGAGGGCATCCAACTCTGGCTGGCCCAGCCCGGGGCGACGCGAGACGGCAGCGCGGCCTTTGCCCACGTCGCCGACCCTCCCCGCGTCGAGGTCGGCCAGGGCCTAGCGACGGTCTTTCTCGGTTCCCTCGCCGGCGTGACGAGCCCCGCTCGCGTCGAGGTCGACCTGGTGGGCGCCGAGTTCGACCTGCGCGGCGCGGCGCGCGTCGCCCTGCGCCCCGACTTCGAACACGCTCTCATCGTCCTCGAGGGCGCAGTCGAAGTCCGCGGCACGACGCTCACGCCGGGCAATCTCGGCGTCCTGCCCGCACTCGACGAGCTCGAGATCAGTTCGCGTGAGAGAACCCGCGCGATCTTGATCGGCGGCGTGCCCCTCGGCGAAACACTCTTCATGTGGTGGAACTTCGTCGCGCGCAGCCGCGACGAAGTCACCGCGATGCGCGAGAGCTGGCAGCGTGGCGACGACCGCTTCGGACGCGTCGCCAGTGCTCTCGCTCGCATCGACGCACCCGCTCCCTACTGGTCGTAGTTGGCACCGTCGCGCCTAACCTTGGGCAGTCGCTACAGGAGGTCCGCCATACTCTCCGCTCTGCCCGAGAGCCTCTCTCAGACCTGGCCGCCCTTCGTCCTCGTCGTAGGTCTGCTCCTCATCGGCGTGGCCGCGGCCGACGACGGACTCTTCGAGGCGCTGGGCTCGCGCATCGCGCGCGCACCCGGCTCACAGCTGGGCGTCTTCAGCATGATGATGGGACTCGTCGCGGCGGTCACGGTCGTACTCAACCTCGACACGTCAGTGGTCTTTCTCACCCCGATCTTGCTGCACGTCGCGCGCCGGCGCGGCATGAACGAGATCGCCTATCTCTACGGCGCAGTCTTCATGGCGAACGCCGCCTCGCTGCTGCTGCCGGGCTCGAACCTGACCAACCTGCTGGTGCTCGCCGCGCGCCACGCGCGCGGGACCTCATTCGCCGCCACGATGTTCGCTCCGTGGGTGGCGGCCGTGCTCGTCACCTGGGGAGTGCTCGCCTGGTGGCGGCGGGCCGACTGGAGTCACGGCGCGTCGAGCGACGAGCCGGTGACGCCCCTGCGCCTCGACGCGGGCGCCCTCGGCGTCGCGGCGGCGGTCGCCCTGATGCTCGCCGTCACCAACCCGGCGCCGGCGGTCGCGATCGTGGGCGTCCTCGCGAGCGGGTCGCACGTCGTGCGCCGGCGGTTCTCCGTGCGCCAGGCCCTCGACGCCCTCAGCCCACTCACGATCGGTGGACTGTTCGTCGTCGCACTCGTCCTGGGGACGATCGCGCGAACGTGGTCGGGTCCGGCGCGACTCCTCGGCGCGGTCGGCCCGTGGGGCGCAGCCGGTCTCGGAGCGGCGCTGTCCAACGTCGTGAACAACCTGCCGGCCGCGGTCATCCTCTCAGCGCGCGCGCCCGCGCACCCCTATTCGCTCCTGCTGGGACTCAACATCGGGCCGAACCTCAGCGTGGTCGGTGCGCTCTCAGCGGTGCTGTGGCTGCGCATCGCTCGTCGCGAAGAGGCCGACCCCTCGGTGGCCACCTACTCGCGAGTCGGCGTGATCCTCGTTCCCCTGACTCTGGCGGGTGCGCTCGGCGCACTCGCTCTCGTCACGCCGGGCGCCTTCTAGGTCCAAGCGATGTGCGACCGGTATCGTGGTGGGACATCAACTGCTCCGACGAGCTAGAGGACGGCGTATGGACACCACCTGGTATCGCGACATCAACCACTTCGCGGTCCACACGGCCTGGCTGCACCCGGTCATGAAGCTCGCGGCCCTCGACGGGGTCGGTCTCTTCGGCGTGCTCGTGATCCTCGCCTGGTGGTTCGCTCGTTCGTCGCGTCAAGCCCCGCGCGCGGTCGCCGCGGCGGTGTGGTGCGCCGCGGCGACGCTGCTCGCGGTGTGGGTGAACCAGCTCATCGTGAAAGCCGTCGCCCGTCCCCGTCCCTTCCTCTCGGTGACCAACGCCGAGGTCCTCGTGCATCGCTCCAACGACTACTCCTTCCCCTCGGACCACGCCGTGGCGGCCGGCGCGGCCACGATGGGCCTGTGGATCGTC
>JAJYGN010000011.1 GCA_021790675.1 Actinomycetes bacterium | reverse complement strand
TCCTGACCTCCCAATTGAAAGGGGACACTTTCGAACACCTGACGCGCTGATTCTTTGGCGTCGGCCAGATCATGCAACAACTTCCGGGACGCGATCCCCCGGAGGGAGAGAATGAGCGTGTCGATACCCGACGCCAGTTCCCGGGGCTCACAGGCCCAATCTGCCGTAGTGATTACTGCCATGATTTGTCAGTGTACACCTCACTGCCACTATGTGTCAGTATGGTGGCAGTGAGGTATTCATGAGCAACCAAACTCCGAGTCGTCCTCCAACTTGGCTGGAGGTCGCCGTCACCAACGCGGGAGTGTTCAAGGCGGCGACCGCGATCGGCTGGGCCTGGATCTGGGGGATCACGCGGGCTGACCTTGGCCATGATCCAACAGTCGAGGAGGTGGCCGAGTGGTGGAACGCCTCAGCGCGCACCTGCTATCGGCACCTGGCGGCATTTAGGAGTGCGTTCCCCGGGCTCTCTGACCCAACCGCCTTCGTCGATCAAGCGGAAGTGAAGCCGGTGATCGAGTCGACGGCCAAGAGCATGTCTAACTTTGCCGAAAAGGTCAAGAATCGGAAGAAGCCCGTCGATACCGCAATGCTGAAGATCGGCTTCTTGCCATGTGCTTACCAGGTACAGTGATCGCGAACGTCCACCATCGTTCACAGTCGTACAAAATGCATTTTGCGGGTGCTGTGGTTACAGGTTACGCACCCGCAGGCACGGTCCCGTTAATATGAATCCGTGACCGCCTGCGCGCTTTTCGATCAGCCGGTTGGCGATGGGCTCTGTGACTTCATCGATGGCGACGGTACGACCAGAAGATGACGCGCCCAGCAGACCTTCCCGACTACGCTAATCCGCCCATTGACGAGGTCGCCATTGGCATCCAGTTCCCAGCAATTGATGGGTTCACTGAACCGTACTTCGGCCTTTTTTGGTCTGAAGTCCGCAGTGACTATCCACGGGCCGAGACAAGGCATCGCATGGAGGGACCCATCGAGAACCTAACGGAATCCCCGATGGCGATTCCGCAATTTCAGCTCGGTCCTCCATCCGGTAGAAACTGGTTCATAAGTTCTGACGAGGAATCGCTAATTCAGATTCAAGACACACGACTTATTCAGAACTGGCGGCGACGGACCTCAGAATACCCACACTTCGACGAAGTGGCGGTCAAGTTTTGGGACTCTTATGGCAAACTAAGAGATCTCATGACTGGTGAAGGAAAGTCTCCACCACTTGTGCAGCAAGTCGAACTCACCTATATCAATTGGATTCAAGATTTGCGAGTAGATCAATTTCTCAACGTCGCAGAATCTTCATCTATTGATATTTATGGAGTCAAGCAAATGCCGGAAGCGCAGGACTGGATGGCGCGCTATCTAATTCAGTTTGAGAATGGACCAGTGGCGCGACTTTACGTTCAGTGCACGCAAGCGATTCGAACGAGTCCGCCATCGGCCGGGCACGGAGTTCAAATGTCCCTCATTTACAAAGCTCCAATGGCAGACGGGATGGATGATCAGGACCTTCAAGACAATCTAGACCGCGGACGTGAAACGATTGTCAGAGCGTTTACAGATCTAACCACACCTCAGGCTCATACACATTGGGGACGAATACAATGAGCGAAGGCGACTGGGTTTTTCGGCCTGTCATAGTCTTCACGATCGCAGCCACAAGTTTCTTCAGCCCTGCGCTCAATAGGACTCTCGAATCTCAACCTCAGCCAGCACCAGTTTCGACACTCGAAGAACGTAGACGGTCAGTCTCTGATGTAGTGGGTACTTCTGACCATCAGTTTGTTGCGAGGTGGACCGAATACGTCATAACACGGCTCTCCGAATTGGATCGTGGCGCATTTAGTTTCACGGATTTGCAGCTGCCATCAACCGCCGCTATTGATCGCGCAAGAAACGTTGTTCTCGACACACTTAAGTTCAATACCCCCACTCCTTCGGTTGTTCCGTCAGAGTATGGCTCCGTGGTTTTTGTGTGGCATCGTGCCGGTTGGGACGTGGAATTTGAGATTGATGAGTTTTCAGCGACTTTGTGGGCGTATAGGCGGCACGATGCGTTTGAATTGTCGGGCCCCCTCAGCGAACATAGACAGCAGTTTTCCAAGCTTCTCGATGAGATATCTGTTGGCTAGTGGCGATGGAAGGGGAGGAACGAATTTCGTGTGGAGAAACCGCGCCGCATCTACCAGATAATCATGGTCTTTGTCGCAGGTTCATCGACGACCCGAACCATTTGACTTGGGAAGGTGATCGGCCGATTCCACATCCGATGAGCGACCGGGCGATCAACATGGAGAAGGGCAGGGCTGGCCTTTCAACCTCTTGGCGCGAGCACATTGAGAGAGACGGACTCGAAGTCAGCGCCGTCTTAGGCGACGACTCGAACTACACACTGGTGGGCCAGATTCAGGTCGGAGTAGCTCGTGGCATTGGAATGAACGTCTACCATTCGCCCGAAGGCAGTCACCCCATCGATTGCGCTCACTCTTCCATTGATTGGCCTCATGGGTCAGAAGCAGAGAACTCGGACCGCCCTCCGAAATCTGAACGAAAGAGACTTAAGAATGAACTTGCACGCTCGTTCGAATTCGTCCACGGAAACGTGAAATCCACGAAGCCATTTGGAGGCTAAGCAGTGTGCCCGTCCTTCCTCGCCCGAACATCATCGATGTCGTTCCCAAATGGAGATTGTGTACGTCTCGGTGAGATAATGTCAGCAACGGCGTCAGCAACGTACCGACACCAACTCAGACTTCATAGGATGGGTGACGCTTCCGAGACCTTGAAATTCATTGGATTTGATGCTTAGCGAGACCTTGATGGACGCTGCTTAGCGTCATGACACGCAAGGGGTCGGAAGTGCACGTCGTCACTCGCTTGATCTTGCTAGGTCGAAGTTCAAGTGGTGTGCATTTCTGTTGTCCGAATTGCCGCGTCACTGCGTGAAGATGAACTCCTTATGGAGATTTACGTGTCCGCGCGCCGACCCGTTGCTCTGGCACGATGGAGGAGATGAGAGTTCTCGCGCGCCGGTGGACCTTGGCCGCAGCGGCCGGGTATGCACTTCTCTGGCTATGGGTCGCCTGCGCCTATCACATCAACGAGCCGGCGGGAATCAGGGGCATCGCGAATCCGCCCGCACTCACGCTCTATCAACGAAACAGCCTTTTCGTGGTCTATTCGGTGATTGTCGTGGCGATCGCATTCTTTCTTGCGGCCCTTGACAGTGAAGTGCGCGAGCGTCGCCACAACCGCCGTCGAGGACGCGTGTGCGTCATCGTTGGCTCGCTACTGATTGCCTATTCACTGTTCGGTCACTTTTGGGGACTGGCGTCCGTGGGCGTTGTCGGATTGCTCGTGATAGCCGCCTCACGACCGACGAAGATGAGCGTCGCGTCCTGAGTCCGGACCGACCAATTGGGTCGCGCTGCGACTGCGGCGGCGCAAACTGGCCGCTACCATCGAGAAGCGCGCGAAAGACCTCGCCATGCATCGTCTTAAAGTCCGCACGGTCGAGACGCAGGGGCCCGACTACGAGCATCACGGTGGTCTGCTTGAAGTTCTTGTAACAGGGGCCCGGCTTCGCAACGGCAACCTTCTCGGACTTCAGGGCGGTTTCGGCAGCACCATTGATCGGCAGCACCATTGAACTGCGGATGACGGCCCAGGGACTCGTGGGCACCGTTTCCGGCGGATGCGGGTGGTCCTGAGTCGGCGTCACCGCCCAGGTTGCGGACTCCGGGCAGACCCACTCTCGGGTGGGTCATGCCCCGCGAGCGATGCGCGACGCAGCCGAGTCGCTTTCGCGGGTCTGAAAGTAGATCAGCAACGCCCATTAGCTGGAGACCTTGGGACCTTGGTCCGACCGGAGGGGTATGTACCAGGCTCTATCGTTGGTTGGATTCATGACTTCGGAAGAAGGTGGAAAGACTGTGCCGGATTCAACGATCATCTACACCCACACGGACGAGGCGCCCGCGCTGGCCGAATACTCTTTGCTACCGATCGTTCACGCCTACGCATCCCAGGCCGGTGTTCCGGTGCAGTCACGCGACATCTCGCTGGCCGGTCGGATCCTCGCGGCATTCTCAGACCAGTTGAAGCCAGACCAGCGCAAGAGCGACGATCTGGCCGAACTGGGCGTTGAGGTTACTCGGCCCGGCGCGAACATCATCAAGCTGCCGAACATCTCGGCAACGACGCCCCAGCTGCGACTCGCCGTTGCGGAACTCCAGTCCCAGGGATACGCGCTGCCTGACGTGCCCGATGAGGCGAAGACTGAAGAAGAGCGCGACGCGCTGGCGCGCTACAAGAAGGTCTTGGGCAGTGCCGTGAATCCCGTGCTGCGCCAGGGCAACTCGGACCGTCGCGCGCCGGCCTCTGTGAAGCAGTACGCGCGCGCGCACCCGCACAAGATGGGCGTGTGGAGTCCGAACTCGAAGACGAACGTCGCTCACATGGCTGGCGGCGACTTCTTCGCGAACGAGAAGTCCGCCGTCATGAAGGGTGCGGGTTCGCTCACGATCGAGCTGACCGGCGAGGACGGCACGAGCACCGCTCTGCGGGCTCCACTTCCCGTCTTAGACGGCGAGGTCATCGACGCCACGGTGATGGAGGTGAGCGCTCTTCGCGAGTTTCTAAGCGCCCAAATCGCGCGCGCCAAGGCCGAGGACGTCCTGTTCTCTTTTCACGTCAAGGCCACGATGATGAAGGTGGCCGACCCGATCCTCTTCGGCTGCGCCGTACGAGCGTTCTTTCCCCAGACCTTCGCTGCCTACGGAGACGTCCTCGCGGCGGCCGGGCTCAACGCCAACGACGGCCTCGGGGCGATCCTCAGCGGACTTTCAGAGCTCGCCGACGGCCCACAGATCGCCGCGTCCTTTGCGGCCGAGCTCAAGGAGGGCCCGCGCCTGGCGATGGTGGACTCGGCCCGGGGCATCACCAACCTGCACACGCCCAACGACGTGATCGTCGACGCCTCGATGGCCGCGATGATCCGTAACGCGGGTCACATGTGGGGGCCCGACGGGGAGGAGGCGGACACGTTGGCCGTCATTCCGGACGCCAGCTACGCCGACATCTACCAGGTCGCGATCGATGATTGTCGCGCCCACGGTGCGTTCGACCCGGCCACGGTGGGCTCGGTGTCCAACGTGGGCCTGATGGCCCAGGCGGCCGAAGAGTACGGCAGTCACGACAAGACCTTCGAGATCCCCCGTGACGGCACGGTGCGGGTGACCAACGACGCCGGCGACGCCGTCTTCGAGATCAGAGTGCACCAGGGTGACATCTTCCGGATGTGCCAGGCCAAGGATATTCCCATCCGCAATTGGGTGAAGTTGGCCGTGTCGCGTGCTCGCGCCACCGGAGACCCCGCCGTGTTCTGGCTGGATGAGCAGCGCGCCCACGACGCCAACCTCATCACCAAGGTGCGCGACTACCTGACCGAGTACGACCTCTCAGGCCTCACCGTGGAGATCATGGCCCCCACCGCGGCGATCGCGTTTTGCCTCCAGCGCATCCGCCGGGGCCAGAACACGATCTCGGTCACGGGCAACGTCCTGCGCGACTACCTCACGGACCTGTTCCCGATCATTGAACTCGGCACCAGCGCCAAGATGCTCTCGATCGTTCCCCTCTTGAACGGCGGTGGACTGTTCGAGACGGGCTCGGCGGGCTCGGCCCCGAAGCACGTCCAGCAGCTCGAGGAGGAGAACTACCTGCGCTGGGACAGCCTGGGCGAGTTCCTCGCCCTGGCGGTGAGCTTCGAGTACGTCGCCCAGTACACCGGCAACGCTCGCGCGCAAGTGCTCGCCGATACCTTGGACCGGGCGACTGGGCGGTATTTGGAAGAGGATCGCTCCCCGGGGCGCAAGCTCGGTACTCTCGACAACCGCGGCGGCCACTTCTACCTCGCCCTCTACTGGGCCCAGGAACTCGCGAGCCAGACCGATGACCTGGATCTCGCCGGTCGCTTCACCGCACTGGCCGAGGAGCTCTTGAATAGCGAGTCGACCATCGTGGCCGAGTTGTTGGCGGTGCAGGGCCACCCGGTGGACCTCGGCGGCTACTTCAACCCCGATCCCGCTCGGGTGAGCGCAGTGATGCGTCCGTCTCGCACGTTCAACGAGGCCCTCGCCAAATTGTCGTGACCTCAATTGCTCAGCGCGGCCCGCGCCGTCGGACCAAGCCGAGAAGCTTCAACGGATCGCGCCTCGAGAGCCCTTGCGAAGTCCTGGGTCGCGCCCGCAGAGCGCCACGTCGCACTTCTCAAGCATTCGGCCGAATCTGGGACGTGACCTAGCCCGTTTCTAGAGCGATGCCACTGGGGGAGTGCGCTCGGCGAGGCAGTTCGCGCATGACGCACGCGAGTTAGGCGAACTCATAGGTCGTGGCGACCCGTGCAGCCGCAAGAGCATCTCGTCGTGCACGTACGTCGCATCCCGACCTGACAGTTCAGCCGCGGCCACCGCTCTCGAATGCGGCCCCCGCGAAGCTCGCGCAGTTCGAGCGCCGCACGAAAGGCACGGGCCGCACTCGACCGTGCTCGTTGGAGGCGGAGATAGCCGTCACACATCACACACTCGCTTCGCGTCACCAGGCGGGCAACGTCTTTCGTGTCGTGGCTCCGGCTCGCGAGAGCCAACATCCGGTGGTTCCAGATCGTCGAAGAAACTCACCACGCGAATCTGGCACCGTGAAGGCTGGCTGTCCACGGAGTGGATTCAACGTCGTCAATCACGTCAGCAGAAGTGTCAGGATTCTGATGAATCGGAGAGAATTTCCGTAAAATCGGCTGAATTGGCTTCCTTGCAAATGGCCCAGACTGCCACTAACCGGAATGTTGAAAATCGCCGATGGCGGGGTGGCACGCAAGGGTCACAGCTTCAATTCTCGTTCAAGTCACCATTCAGAGTTCTGCGGGACAGCAGCTTTCTCGAACGACGAAGGCCACTACTTCGGCTCGTCTAAGTCATTCGAACTGAGTGTCCCGGCGACGATGGCGGTGGCGACTTTCGTGAGGCCTTCGTTGTGGTTGCGCGAGTGAGTACGGAGCCGACCAAAGGCCTGGTCCATTCCGCAGTGTGTTGATTCGGTAATGATGCCCTTGGTGATCGACTCTGGAGAGACTCCATGATCCTCGTCAAGTAATTCGATTGAGGAGGCGCCGCCGCAAAGGGCAGCCCGACGCGGGCGAGACGTCCTGAGATCTCGACCGTTCTCGCGGTGACAGCGGGGAACTCGTGCGGACGGTGCTACTTGCAGCGCACGAGGACGGTGAATTCGTGCAGATCACCGCGCATCGGACGCGCGCGAGTCGCCCGCTGGCCCATTCGAGGGGGACTCTCCCTAGGGTGGGGATAGGCCTATCCCGAGGACGAATCTCACTCGGAGATCCCGGTGCGGGTCCCGAGCACGCGTGAAAGAAGGCGTTATGACCACGATGGACAGCTTTGGCCGTGAACGAGACACTCGCCCGTGGGGAAGTTACACAGTGCTCGACGACACGGCTCCCGACTACAAGGTCAAGCAGATCATCGTGGTACCGGGTCAGCGCCTGAGCTATCAGCGACACGAGAAGCGCGCCGAACACTGGTTCATCGTCAGCGGCACTGCGACGGCCATTCTCGACGGGGTGACCTACGAGCTCTCGCCAGGCCAGAGCCTGGATATCGGTATCGGCCAGGCGCACCGTTGCGAAAACCACGGCGAGTCGTCGGTCGAGTTCATCGAAGTTCAAACCGGAATCTACTTCGGTGAGGATGACATCGTCCGTTTGGAGGACGACTATGGACGCGCGTAGTCGCGCCAGGGTGCGGGCGGGTGCGACGAGCCGACTCGTGGGTTACGCGTGAAGAAGCTCTTCGTCTTCGACCTTGACGGGACCCTCGCCGAGAGCAAGTCACCTTTGTCGCCGGACATGGCGGACCTTCTTATCGAGCTGCTCGGCGTTATGAAGGTGGCGGTCATTTCCGGGGGGAGTTGGGCGCAGTTCGAGACCCAGTTACTCGGATCGCTGCCACACGCCGAGGGTTTCGAGAACCTCTTCCTGCTGCCCACCTGCGGCACGCAGTTCTTCCACTTTGACGGCGAGTGGACCAAGGTGTACTCCGAAGATCTCAGTTCCGAGGAACGCAACACGATCATCGCGAGTCTCACCGCGGCACTCGAGGAGTCCGGCATCACGGTCGAACGCGTCTGGGGCGAGGCGATTGAGGACCGTGGCAGTCAGATCACTCTCTCGGTGCTCGGCCAGGAGGCCCCCCTGGAGGTCAAACGCGACTGGGACCCGGACTTTTCCAAGCGCCGCTCGATCATCGCGATCCTCGAGCCGTTGCTGCCCGGATTTGCGATCAACATGGGTGGGACCACATCGATCGACGTGACCAAGCCCGGCATCGACAAGGCTTACGGAATCAGGAAGCTCGTCGACCACCTGGGCATCCCCGTGGCCGAGATGCTCTTCGCCGGCGACGCGATCTTCGATGGCGGCAACGACTATCCGGCCCAAGAGGCCGGCGTCGACTCGATACTGGTGCGCGATCCGCGCGAGACCGCGCGGGTGATCCAGACGGTGATTGCCTGCCTCGGCGACGGCACCACCCAGATCGTCTCACCCGGGAGGCCAACGTGAGCCACTTCACGATGCACCCCTTGGATCTCGTCATCTCGCCCGAAGCCGACAACGATTATGAGGTGGAGGGACTCCTCAACCCGGCCGCGGCGCGCGGACCCGATGGCGAGCTCTACCTCTTTCCCCGCATGGTGGCCAAGGGTAACTTTTCTCGTATTGGGATCATGCGGGTCCTCTTCGACGACGACGGCAATCCCCGGGGCGTCGAGCGCCTGGGCGTGGCCCTCGAGCCGGAGGCGCCCTACGAGTTGCGCCCGAACGGCGAGGGCGGTTGCGAGGATCCGCGCGTCACGTACGTCGAGCCCCTCCAGTGCTACCTGATGACCTACACCGCGTTTTCGCCCGATGGGCCGCGCATCGCGCTCGCGGTCTCTGACGACCTCTTTACCTGGCGCCGGCTCGGACTGGCCACGTTCGAGCCCTACGAGGGCATCGAGTTCAACGGCGTCGATAACAAGGACGCCACCAGCTTTCCCCAGGCGGTGCCCAACCCCGACGGGCGACACGAGTTCGCTATTCTGCACCGCCCCCTCTTCCCCGGAACACGACCCGAGGAGACCGTCGAATTCGACGATGACCGCGACGTTGATTTGCATCGCGAGAGCATTTGGATCTCCTACACCCCGATGGAGCTCTCGGGAACGGATCCCCACCAGCTGCGACATTTCACCTCGCATCACCGACTTGCCGCACCGGTCTCGCCGTGGGAGAACCTCAAGATCGGTAGCGGCACGCCGCCGGTGATGACGCGCCACGGCTGGCTGTTCATCTACCACGGCGTGAGCGAGAAGATCGAGTCCGATGGGCGGTCCCTTCTGACCTATCGCGCCGGTGTGATGGTTCTCTCCGCCGAGTACCCCCAAGATCTGATCTACCGGTCCCACCGGCCCATCCTCGTGCCACCGACGTCGAACGGTCCGCGCGCCACGGCGTCCAACGTCGTCTTTCCGACCGGGATCGACCGGCGTACCGACATCGACGAGCCCCATCGCTACGACGTCTATTACGGTGTCAACGACTTTCACATCGGCGTGGCGCGCCTCGACGTGCCCGAGGTCATCCCGCATCAACCTTTGAAGGATCCCTCGGGCGCGACACTCTAGAGTTTCCGTCTCAGCTGACAGTGCCGATGCGCGGGATTGACATGATGGCGCGACGCTCGTCCATGGTCGCGCAGGCGTCGGCAATGACGTCGAGTTCGGTGACGTGTCGCTGGTCAACATCGCGGCCGAGCACTTCAGCCCCGGAGCATGACGTGGTGCTGGCACGAGGGCGACCAGACGCTGTCGATCGCGGAAGGTCGAGGGCTCCTGAGGGCTCGGGATGAGAGACGAGTGGCGCTGCGAGTGCGTGCGTCGTGGGCGAGACCGCGACGAACCTCCCAAGCTCTGCGGTGAGTAGATTCCGGTCATGATCGAGAAGAAGTCGTCTCGAAGGCCCGCGGCGCCGTCGTCCAGGATGAGGGGTGGACTGGTGGCGCAGATGACGGGACTTCGTGTGCTCGGCGGCGTCGTGCTCTTCGCCGCGGGGCTGGCTCTCAGTTCGTGCACGAGCGCGAAGGTGAAGACCGCCGCGATGATTCCTTGGGTCGACCTCGCTCCCGTCACGACGACCTCGACGACGACCACGACGACGACGCTGGCGCCGGCCGCGCCGTGTGTCGCTGGTCAATTGCGCGCGTCGAAGGGACCGAGCGGGGCGGGCCTTAGCAATATCGTGACGACGATCATTCTCGCCAACGTCGGATCCACGTGCCGGCTCAGTGGCTATCCGGATCTCTATGGCGCGACCGCGACTCGGGCGCCGGGCCCGATTAGCGTTCACAAGTCGGGTACCTACTTTGGCAACCTGGTCGACGCCAATCTCTCATCCGGAAAACACGGTCAGCTGCTCCTGGGAACTGGCGACGCGTGTCCGGCGTTGAATCAGCCGTCGCAAGCTCGGATTCGTGCCATCCAGCGTTCTGACACGTACCAGAATGTGACGATCGTCCTGCCGCAGGGGAGGGGGTCGTTGAGGGCGAAGGTGACCGTCGACGTGGCGTGTGGCCTTGACGAGAGTCAGCTCGGCGTTCGGGCTCCGACGCCCGATCAGCTCAATAGCCCGCCGGGGACCCCCCAGTCGCTGGAGGCGACAGTGCACGTGACCTCAAGCATCAACTCCGCCACGACCTTGCGCTACGTGGTCGCCCTCTCAAATCCGACGCACGTGACCATGACCTGGCACGCGTGCCCCAACTACAGCGAATCGATCCTCACCACACCACTGACGTTTCCTTCGCAGACGTTTACTCGCACGTATCAACTGAATTGTCACGCGGCCCTCGCCGTGCGTCCAGGTCACAGCGAGACGTTCATCATGGAGCTGCCGATCGGCCGCGTCCGTCATAGCTCTGAGGCGAAGTTCTCTTGGCAACTCGACACCGGATATGGCCCCTACGCGGGGCGGGCGCTGCGGGTGTTCGCCACGGGGTGACTCGTCGAGGGTACAGATGAACGAAGAGAAAATTTCTTTTCTCTTCGTGCTCCGTGTCTCACACACCCTCGGCAGAAACTTCCCACGTTGTTCACAGTCAATTGCCAGGTTCGCCGGTGCGGCGTCGATGTGGGGCTCGTACTGTTGAACGCGCAGTGCTAGCGAACAACCAACGGTTAGGAGATGGCACATGAAGGTCGGTCTCGTAGGTTTTGGTACTACCGGCACCGCGGTTGCCGCGGTCCTACTGAAGAACCCCGCGGTCTCGCTCGAGTGGGTGCTGCGCGAGAGCACGCGCCAGACCTCGCGTACGGCGCCAGACGTTCTTGGCATCGAGTGCCACTCGCCCGGGCGGATCATCAGTGCTTCTCAGATCTCGGCCGAGGCGCTGCTCGAGCAGTATCCGGTCGATGCCATCATCGACTTTTCGAGTGAGGACGGTCTCGACTTCTACGGCGAGGCCGCCGCCGCCCGGCGGATCAACATTGTCTCGGCGATCTCGCACTACTCCCTCGCCAAGCAGCGCAAGCTCGAGCGCCTGAGCCGACAGACCGCGATCCTGTGGTCGCCCAACATCACGGTGGGCATCAACTTTTTGATCCTGGCGGCCCAGACGCTGCGGCGCATCGCGCCAGGAACGGACGTGGAAGTGATCGAGGAGCACTTCAAAGACAAGCGCACCGTGTCGGGAACAGCGAAGATCATCTCGGCCGCCATCGGAGTGGCCGAACAGGACATCAAGTCGATTCGTGCCGGCGGCATCATCGGCGTCCACGAGATCCTCTTCGGCATGCCGAACCAGACCATTCGCCTGCGCCACGAGTCCGTCTCGCGAGAGGCCTTCGGCAGTGGGGCCATGTTTGTCGCCGAACGCCTTGAGGGTAAGCCCCCCGGTCTCTACAAGATGGAGGATCTCCTCGTACCCTTCTTCGGCACTGGAACCTGGACGCCGAAGCCGACATGGCGCGAACGGATCTTTCGCGTGGGATCGCTCAGTTCCTCGCGCGCCACGCGCCGGAATCAGATCGAGGCTGCCATCGACGTCCTTAACCATCCCTCAACCGGCAACTTGCGAGTCGAGGACGTGGTGTCAGAGCACGTTGAGCGCCGGCGCGATCCGTCGCACTAGTGCGAGGGGCCGCATTCTTGATTGACGATGGCCGACGTCTGTCAATGGACGTCGCAAAATTCGCGAAAGATGCCTCGAGGTTACCCACTAGATCGGTGAAAACACGAGACGTGATTCATAAAAGCCGATCGTGTGAATTCACAAAGAATTCGACGGAGCCCTCGTTGGCATCGGCTAGGATGGGACAGAACGAATAGATCAAAATAGTTGATCTGTCGTGCAGAGAATAGAGTATTCGTGGCAACAGGCACAGTGAAGTTTTTCAATGCTGACAAGGGATTTGGTTTCATCTCTCGCGAGCAAGGTGATGACGTTTTCGTACACTTCTCCAACATTCAGGGTGAAGGCTACAAGAACCTCGAAGAGGGTCAGCGGGTCGAATTCGACACCGCGCCCGGCAAGAAGGGCGAAGAAGCCCAGAACGTCCGCGTCATCTAAGCCGATTTTTCGGCCCGTAGTTGACGCCGCGTGCGGCGACATTTCAAACGATGTGCGTCTGTAGTGACGAGTATCGCCACGACTGGCGTTGATCACTAGCTGATTGACGCGCGCACTTCAAAGCGACGTCTTTGCGACGCACGTCCTCGCGACGTCGGCATGGCCGACGGCGCGAGGACGGTGATCGCTAAACTCGATAGTGAATCCACGACGTCTTGGTTCTAACGAGACGCCAAAGCGGCGTATCGGCCGGCCGGAGGTGGTGAGTATCGGGGATCAAAAGTCCGACGACCGCATCAGCGGAGCGAACGAACCCGGCCTTGGGCGCGAGTCCGTGCTGCCGCCGATCATTGGTTCGAACTCCCTGCGCGGGGTCCTGATTCCGGACGCCAGTCCGGTTGATGCCGCGGCCGCCTTCCCACCCATCGCCGACTACGCGTTCCTATCCGATTGCGAGACCAGCTGTCTCGTCGCGTCCTCGGGCGCGATCGAGTGGTTGTGTCTGCCCAATCCCCACGATCCCAGCCTGTTCGGTTCGGTGCTGGACCGGTCGGCGGGCTCGTTTCGCTTCGCCCCACCCGACCGCACGGTTCCCACGCAGCGCCACTACGTGCCGGGCACGATGGTGCTGGCGACCTCGTGGCAGACCCGCAGCGGCTGGCTGCTCGTCCAGGACTTCCTGGCGGTGGGACCCTGGGAGAGATCGGCGCGCGCGGGCAACTATCGACGCACCCCGCGAGACTCCGATGCTCGCCACGTGCTCGTGCGCATCGCAACGTGCGTGCACGGCTCCGCCGATATCGAGCTCGACTGCGAGCCGTCTTTTGACTACGGACGCGACGACGCGCGCTGGTCATACAGCGGCGAGACCTATTCCAACGTGACGACCACCAACGCCGGACCGGTGTCACTGACTCTGAGCGGCAACATGCGCTTTGGCATTGAGGGCCGGATGATCCGGGCTCGTCGGCGCCTTTCAGAGGGCGAGTCGGCCTTCGTCGCGCTCTCCTGGTCGACGTCTGCGACCGCCGCGCCGAGCGACGTGGCCGATGCCCAGCGCTATCTCAATGAGACCAGCCGGTACTGGAGAAACTGGCTCGACTCCGGGCGTTTTCCCGATCACCCCTGGCGTCCCTACCTCCAGCGAAGTGCCCTGACCTTAAAGGGCCTCACCTTCGCACCCACCGGGGCGCTGCTGGCGGCGTCGACGACGTCGTTGCCCGAAAACCTGGGCGGGACGCGCAACTGGGACTATCGCTACACCTGGATCCGTGACACGGCGTTCGCACTTCGCGCGCTGCACGCTCTGGGCTACGTCAGCGAGGCCGACGACTTCTTTGACTTCCTCGGGGAGGCACTTGAACCGACCACGCCGCCCGGCGATGCGACGGGTCCTCCGGAGATTCACGTGCTCTATCCGGTGGACGGATCGGCCAGCGTGCCCGAGGTCGAGCTCGACCACCTGACCGGCTATGCGGGAAGCCGCCCGGTGCGTGACGGGAACGCGGCCTTCGGACAGACCCAGGTCGACATCTACGGTGCGATCGTGGACTGCGTCTTCGAGTATGCGCGCTCGCGCGGAGCGGTCAGTGAGCGGTCGTGGCGCATCGTCGTGCGATCGGTCGAAGCCGCCTTGGCACGCTGGTCGGCGCCTGATCGGGGCATCTGGGAAGTGCGCGGCCGCGAGGAGCACTTCACCTTCTCGAAGTTGATGTGCTGGGTGGCGGCCGATCGTGGGGCGCGACTGGCGAGCATGCGAGGCGATGCGTCGCGAGCGGTGCGCTGGCGTGACGCGGCGAGCGTCATCCACGCCGACATCTGCGCCAACGGCGTGAACAGCGACGGTGTCTTCGTCCAGTCCTACGGATCTGACGTCCTTGACGCGTCGCTGCTGATGGTGCCACTGCTCGGCTTCTTGCCCCTCGATGACGAACGCCTGCGAGCGACGGTCACGGCGATCGACGAACATCTGGCCGACGGCGCCTTCGTGTATCGCTACGAGACGCTGCATACCGATGACGGTCTGGCCGGTGAACCGGAGCACACTTTTACCGCGTGCTCGTTCTGGCTCGTCTCGGCCTACGTGCTGATCGGTGAGTTGGACCTAGCCCGCTCGCACTGTGAGAAATTGATTGCGGCGGGCAGCCAGCTGGGACTCTACGCCGAGGAGATCGATCCGGCGTCGATTCGTCACTTCGGCAACTTTCCCCAGGCGCTGTCGCACCTGGCCCTGATCAATGCTGTCCTGCGCGTGGTGATCGCCGAGTCCGGGGGAGCGCCGTCACAGTTGGTTGACTACGTGCGCAGGAGCCCCCGATGAGTTCATCGTCCAGGGGCCGGTCCAACCTGGTGATCGTGGCCAATCGCCTACCAGTGCGCTACTCGCCCAACGGCGACGCGGGGGAGTGGCTGACGAGCCCGGGGGGCCTCGTCTCGGCGTTGACGGCCGTCTTAAGAGAATGCGAGGGGCTCTGGATCGGCTGGGCGGGCACCGCGGGACACGAGCCGCCACCCAAGGACTACGAGGGGATCCCGCTACGGGCCGTCGAGATAAACGCCGAGGAGTACGAGAACTTCTACCTCGGATTCTCCAACGCGACGCTGTGGCCGCTCTATCACGACGCGATTCGCTACCCCGAGTTCCACCGCCAGTGGTGGCACGCCTACGAGGAGGTCAACCGGCGCTACGCGGCCGCGGCCGCCGAGGCGGCCGCCGAGGGGGCGATGGTATGGGTGCACGACTACCAGTTGCAGCTGGTGCCGGGGATGCTGCGCGCGCTGCGTCCGGACCTGCGCATCGGGTTCTTCCTGCACATCCCCTTTCCGGCGACCGAGCTCTTCACGCAGATGCCGTGGCGTCGCCAGATCCTCGAGGGGATCCTAGGCGCGGACCTGATCGGCTTCCAGGTGCACTCCGCGGCGCTCAACTTCTCGCGCGTGGCACGCCGACTCACCAGCGCGCAGAGTCACGGCATGCCGTTGCAACTCGTCTACGAGGGCCGCTCCGTGCAGGTCGGGGCGTTTCCCATCTCGATCGACAGCGCGCGCATCGTCGAGACGGCGGCCGAGCCCGCGATTCGTTCGCGCGCCAAGGAGATCCGCGCCGAGCTCGGCGACCCCGAGCTGGTACTGCTCGGCGTGGACCGCTTGGACTACACCAAAGGGATCCGTCAGCGGATCAAGGCGGTCTCCGAGCTGCACGCCGACGGGTACTTCGTGGCGGGCCGCGACGTCATGGTCCAGATCGCGGTGCCCAGTCGAGAGTCGGACCCCCACTACGACGAGGCGCGCAAGGAACTCGAGCAGTCCGTCAGCGAGGCCAACGGCGACCAGGGCTTGGTGGGACGGCCGATCATCCACTACCTGCATCAGAACGTGGATTTCGACGAGCTGGTTGCCCTCTACCTCGCCGCCGACATCATGCTGGTCACGCCCTTTCGCGACGGCATGAACCTCGTGGCTAAGGAGTACGTGATGAGCCGCACCGACTTGAGCGGGCGTCTCGTACTGAGCGAGTTCGCGGGGGCTGCGATCGAGCTGCGCGACGCTTTCTTGGTCAATCCCCACGACCTCGAGCACGTGAAGGAGGCCATTCGCACGGCCAAGGAGGTCAGCGAGAAAGAGGCCCGCAGCCGCATGGCGCGCATGCGTCGACGCATCCTTCGTCGCACCGTCTATGACTGGGCCAACTCGTTCCTCGCGGCTCTGGCAGCTCCTCACGACGAGACGCCTGACGTGGTGGACAACGGCTACAGCGGCGCCTAGCGCCTGCGAGCCCCTAAATCTCGAGAGCCAGCTCGGCGACGGAGCCGACAACGCGGGTGGGCCGATATGGGAGTTGGTCAATTTCCTGGCCGCCGGTCACGCCCGAGAGCACGAGGACGGTCTCGAGCCCGGCCTCGACGCCGGCGAGAATGTCGGTGTCCATGCGGTCGCCCACCATGATCGTGTTAGCGGAGTGCGCCCCGAGGATGGCGAGACCCTCGCGGATCATGACCGGATTAGGCTTTCCCACGTAGTAGGGCGCGACGCCAGTCGCTCGTTCGATCAGTCCGGCCATCGCCCCCACCCCTGGTAAGGACCCACGGGGACCAGGGCCACTCACCTCGTGATTGGTGGCGACGAAGCGGCTGCCGCGCTCGATCAGTCCGATGGCGGTGGAGAAGTCATTGAAGGAGTACTCCTGGGTCTCACCCAGGACGACGTAGTCGGGTGCATCGGCGTCTTCGCGGTATCCCACGTCGCGCAGTGCCTCGTGCATGCTGGGCTCGCCGATCACGAACGCGGTGCCACCGGGGCGCTGGGACGCGACGAAGCGGGCGGTGGCCAGGGCTGATGTCCACAACTGGTCCTCGGCGACTTCGAGTCCCATCGCGTGAAGCTGACCCGACAGCTCGCTGGGGGTGAACAACGAGTTGTTGGTGAGAACGAGAAACGGAGCCGAGGTGTCGCGCAGGCGTGCGAGGAACGCGTCGGCACCAGGGACCATGCGGCCCTCGGCGATGAGAACGCCATCCATGTCGCAGAGCCAGCTGCGCTGGTTCGTTTGAAGGGTCACCTTTCTATTATGGGCGCTTTTGCGCGCGTCACGGCCACGACGATGGGACAAATGGCCCCACCGCGATGGATTCACGTCCTTCTAGCGTTGGTTCATGGCCACGCATCTACGCGATGTCGATGTCCGTGGCGTGAGATTTGAGCGCTACGAGGCCACCTCCGGGCGCGTCCTAATGACCGGTGTGCAGGCTCTGGCGCGCGCGGTTCTCGACCAACGACGACGAGACCGTGAACGGGGACTCCCTTCGGCAGGTTTCGTGACTGGCTATCCGGGTTCACCTCTCGCTGGTTACGATCTCGAGCTCGCACGCATCAATGAACTTTTGACGCTTTATAACGTCGTGCACACCCCGGGACTCAACGAGGAACTGGCGGCCACGGCGATTGCCGGAAGCCAGCTCGCACTGCTCCAGCCCGACCACACCGTCGAGGGGGTCGCGTCACTCTGGTACGGCAAGGCGCCGGGATTGGATCGCGCCAGCGACGCGATCCGTCACGGGAACCTTATGGGCACCGGGCCTACCGGTGGGGTGATCGTCGCGGTTGGCGACGATCCACTTGCCAAGAGTTCCAGCGTGCCCTCAACCTCGGAGCCGAGCCTCTACTCGCTCGGCTTGCCGATTCTTTCGCCCGCTGACCCCCAGGACCTGCTCGATCTGGCCGCGCACGGCTACGAGATGTCGCGGGCGAGCGGACTGTGGGTGGGCTTACGAATTCCCGCGTCGGTCGCCGACGCGACCCAGAGCGTGCGAATCGATGCCGATCGCCTCTCCTTCGTCGAGCCTGATCGGGTAATCGACGGGCGCTCCTATGTTCACCAGGTAACCGCTCAGCTCTTGGGCGCGACGCTTCTCACCCTGGAGGGCACCCTCTACGGAGAGCGCTTGGAGATGGCCCGGCGCTACGCCGCGACTAACCACCTCGATCGCTCGTCGCCCGTGGGCCCCACTGACGTCCTCGGCGTCGTCGCCGCCGGCCCGGCCTACGTGGCGGTCGTGCACGCGTTGGGCCGTCTGGGAATCTCCGAGAGCGATCTGGCGGCGGCGGGCGTGCGACTGCTCAAACTCGCGGTCCTCTATCCGCTCAATATCGAGACAGTCATCGACTTCGCCTCCGGCCTCAGCGAGGTTCTCGTGGTCGAGGACAAGCGCGGCTTCATCGAGGACCTCGTCAAATCGGCCCTCTTTGGCATGGCCTCGGCGCCGCGCGTCGTCGGAAAGCGTGACGAGCGGGGAGCGCAACTGCTCTCTCACACCGGTGAGGTGGATCCCGATTTGCTGGCCGATGTCTTGGCCGCTCGCCTGGTCCAACTGGGCCGTCCGGTCTCGCGAGTGCGCGCCGCCGCGGATCTCCTGGAACCGCTCTCGCTCGTGCGCGGACCCTACTTCTGCTCGGGCTGTCCGCACAACACGTCCACACGCCTGCCTGATGGATCGTGCGTGGGCTCGGGAAGCGGTTGCCACGGACTGGTCTTGCAGATGGCGCCGCGTCAGGTAGGCACCGTCGTCGGACGTTTCCAGATGGGCGGCGAGGGCGCCATGTGGAACGGGATGTCACACTTTGTCAAGGCCGAGCACTTCTTTCAGAACCTCGGGGACGGTACCTTCGCCCACTCCGGTTCACTCGCGCTGCGCGCGGCGATCGCCGCGGGCGTGAACATCACCTACAAGCTCCTCGTCAACTCGTCGGTTGCCATGACCGGCGGTCAGGCCGTGCTGGGCCCGCGCGACGTGGGAGAACTGTGCCGACTCCTCGCGGCAGAAGGCGTCGCGCGAGTCGCGATCACCACGGACGACCCGCACAATGCGCGCTACCGTCACCTGCCCTCGGGTGTCAAGGTCCGTCACCGTCGCGAGATCGTCGAGGTCCAGCGAGAGCTCGCGGCACTCGCGGGCGTGACGGTACTCATCCACGATCAAGGTTGCGCGCTCGAGCGGCGCCGCCGCCAGCGCCGTGAGGACACTGCGACGAGCCGCCGCGTGGTGATCAATCCGCTGGTCTGCGACGGATGCGGCGAGTGCGGGGCGTTGACGAATTGTTTGTCGTTGCGCCCCGTCGATACGCCCTGGGGGCGCAAGACCGAGATCCATCAAGAGTCGTGCGCGCTCGACCTCTCGTGCCTCGAGGCGCCGTGCCCGGCGTTCGTAACAGTCGACGACGTCGCGACCAGGTCCGCTGTGTTTGACGTCGACTCGTCGCGTCTGGTGCCTCCCTCGATCAGCGCACCCGCTGGCTTCTTTAACGTTCGACTCTGCGGTGTGGGTGGCACCGGCGTTGTAACCGTCGCGCAGATCATCTCATGGGCCGCGCACCTCGAGGGCCACGTCGTTCTCGGGATGGACCAGACCGGAATCGCGCAAAAGGGCGGATCGGTTGTCTCTGACGTGCGTTTCGGGACCGACGAGGTGGTAGCGACGTACAAGCTTGGTGCCGAGGAGTGCGATCTCTACCTAGGGTGCGAAATGCTCGTCGCGGCCGAGCCGCGTAACCTCGTCGCCGCCTCGTCGAGCCGAACGGTGGCAGTTATGTCGAGTTCGCGCGTGCCCACGGGTCGTCAGGTTGCCGACGCCTCGATTGGCTTTTTGCCGCTCGAGGAGGTTCGCGCCGCGATCGACTCGCGCTGCCGAGCGGGTGTGAATCGCTGGCTGGACAGTGCCTCGATCTCGCGACGTTTGCTGGGCTCCGACGTCTACGCCAACGTTGTTCTGCTCGGCGCTGCCTTCCAACTTGGCGCCCTTCCGTTGTCAGATGTGGCTATCGAGCGGGCTATCGAACTCAACGCGGTGGCCGTCGAAGAGAACCTCGCGGCGTTCCGCCTCGGTCGGCTCATCATCGCCGAGCCAGATTGCGACGAGCTTGCCGATGTTCGCGACGACGCCACGACACCGACGCGAGACGAAACCGAACTCCTCGCGGCCAGTGGAGTGCCGGGTGAGACCTTACTGTCGGCGGTTCTCATCCCACGCATTCGTGATTTGATCGACTATCAAGACGTGTCCTACGCGCGACGCTACGTGGACCTGGTGCACCGCGCGTACGACGCCGAAACACGCTGTGCGGTGAACGACGGCCCCTTCGCGCATGCGGTCGCTCGCCAGGCCCATCGCTTAATGGCGTACCGGGACGAGTACGAGGTGGCGCGACTTCTGCTCGACTCGTCCTTCGAGAGACAGATTCGTGAGAACTTCGGTCCTCGGGCTCGCGTGACCTTCCACCTGGACCCACCGTCGCTGCGCTGGATGGGTCGTACGACGAAGATCGAACTGCGCCGAGGCCGATCGGGTCTGGCGGCACTGGCCCGTGCGCACGGCCTTCGTGGCGGCGTGTTCGATCCCTTCGCGCGTAGCGAGATGCGTCGCCTGGAGCGCAAGATTCGAGATCAGTACGAGTCGACGATTCGTGAGGAGTGCGAGAAGTTGACGCCGGATCGGTTGGACCGGGCACTTGCGATCGCCGAACTGCCCGAGAGCGTGCGCGGCTACGACGAATTCAAGCGAAAGCGGATCCGCGCCTACCAGGAGCGGCGAGCCGCTCTGTTGAGCTTGGGGGCTGAGGGCGGCGCGCCGTCGCGGACGCTGTCGGAGTAACCGACGGGATTCAGATCACAGCGCGTTCGGTGCGTCAACTGGTTGTGCCATCTTCACCTCGGAGTTTCAGACGAGGACGACCCCGCAGTGGCTGCAGCGAGTGGCGGCCACGGGCAGGTCGCCCGAGAGGCACTCGGGGCAGGTCTTGGTGGGGGCGGCGGGCTGGGGAGGACCGAAGACTGTCTTGCCTTGTCGTGCCATGTAGGCGCGGTAGGGCACCACGAGGACGAAGTAGATGACCACCATGAAGATGACGAAGTAGATGATCGCCGAGATGAAGGCGCCCACGTTGACAAACTGACCGTTGAGCGTCCAGCCCAGCCCCGGGGCACCGCCGCTAGAGCCTTCGATCGCGCTGACCAGTGGTGTGATGATCGAGTCGGTGAAGGCCTTGATCAGGGTGGAGAAGGCCAGAGCGACGACCAGGCCGACGGCGATGACGATGAGATCGCCCTGCATTAAGAAGTTCTTGAATCCCTTGATCACCGCTCCTCCTTGCTCGTTAGAGCCGAGACTACCCAGTGGTGCGTTCGAGTGCTCGGACCGCGACCGCTCTACACGTTCGACAGCACCGAGCGCACGAGGTGGCGGGCGGTGTTGGTGGCGTTCACCATCTCGTCGAGATGCACCGCTATGGAGGCGGGCGCTTGCGCCGCGACGAGTGAGGCTTCGGCGGCGACGTAGAGCGTGCGCAGGTCGATGCCCGCGCTCGTCTCCTCTGAGCTCAGCAGGTCGCTCAGGTGCTGAAGCGACGCGCCGATCGCGGCGACGAGCTCGGTGAGATCGTGGGAGGTGACCGTGGTGGCACCGCGCTCGGCGTCGATGCGCAGCGCGTGGGTCGCGCGCAGCAGGCGTAGCGCGGCTGCGAGCAGACCCTGACCCTCGGCCGGGGCGAGGCGCGTGGAGCGCGGCTCAATGACCGAGCGTCCGACCGCGGTCTCGGCCCGCCCCCAGGCAACGCGCGCGGCTCGTGAAGTGCTGATAACCGTCGTGTGGTCGACCTCGTCACCCACCAGCAGCGGTGCGACAGCGCACCAGTACGCCGCGAGGCTCTCGTAGAGCGCGCCCTCGGCCTCGACGACGCCGGCGCGCGGGGGAGTCGGCCAGATCAGATAGGCCGCCGCGGCAATTCCCGCACCGAGGAGGATCTCTACTAGGCGGTCGAGCGCAGTCGTGATGGGGTCCTGGAGCGACGTGCTGAGCAGTACCAGGATCAGCGCGGTCACGAAGCCGGTCGAGAGGGCGAAGTTCGCCGACCACGTCGTGTACGCGGCCCAGGCGAAGAGGGCGACGAGTACCGCCGTGGCGCCCGCGTCGGGGTGCAGACCGCTGATGAGAAGGGCGGCCGCGGTCGCACCGAGCAGCGTGCCGATGACGCGGCCCACCCCGTACTTGAGCAGGGTCGAGTAGTCCGGCTTGAGGATCACGGTCACCGCGAAGGGCAGCCAGTAGCCCCGCGGCAGGCCCCACCAGTGGGCGAGCAGGACCGACGCGGGCACGGCGACGCTGAGGCGGATCGCGTGGCGTAGCGCCGGAGTCATCGACGACGTGGCCGATCGTAGGACGTCGAGGGCACTGTCGAGTCGCCGGACCCCGGCGTCGGCGACGACGCTGCGCTCGTTTCGCCACGCGCGGCGCCCATCGTCGAGGCTCGGATCGTTCACGAGTCCCCAGGCGGAGCGCAGCTGGCCGGCGATGGCTCGCAGGTGATCGATCCCCTGGGCGACGAGAACCGCTTCGCCCCCCGAGACCCCCACTCGCTCGGTCTCGAGGCTGGCGAGAACTCGGCGCATCGAGTCGCCGTAAGCGCTCCAGTCGCCCTCGACGCCGCGTCCGCGCAGGCGACTCGCGAGGTCGCTCAGAGCGAGGGCGATGACGTCGGTGCCGACGCGCAATTGCGCCGCCGCCGCGCCGCCGCTGCCCAGGCGAGCACGCAGGCCTGCCAGGGTCGTCAGCTCGAGGCGAGCGCGCCGTACCTGGTTGAAGACGGAGCGCAACACCGTTGCGTCACGGCGTCCGAAGAGCGTGGGCCGGTCCAGATCGGCCTCAGCCTCGTCGACGACACCCAGCGTCGAGATCGCTGTCGTCTCGGGGCTCGAGCGCGCCAGGTTTGCCACCGCCTCGCAGGCGCGCGCGAGCTGGTGTCGTTGATGGCGCAGGCTAGGAGGCAGGCGCAATACCACGAGGGCGGCGACCTCGACGAGGGCGCCCAGGCTGACGAGAAGGCTGAGATGCGCCGCCAGGGACAGCGAACCGCTGAATCGCCCCAGCACGGTGAAGGCGATGATCGCCTGGGAGCCGATGGCCGCCTGGGTCTGGCCGAAGGCGACGAGCAGGCCGGCCCCGAAGCACCACGGAACGAGGAGGGCGACGTGTAACGCGGGATGTGCGGCGCTCGCCGTGCCCACGAAGGCTGACGCCCCCATGGCCAGCGCGTCGGCCACTGCGAGGGACAGCGAGATGCGCGGCGCGCCCACCAGGGACACGATGGCCACCAGATTGGCGCCCACGGCCATCGCGATGGCGCCAGTGGTGTTCGAGAGGCTCAGGCCCAGCACGAAGAGGGCGACGACGGGAGCGGCCGTGATGGCCCCGATGATCGGTGAGACGGACTGGGCGTCGAGACGCAGGTTGTGACGCAGTGCCCCGCCCAGGCGGCTCACGCGGCTCGGCTCCGCGCGACGAGCGCTCGGTGACGAGGGCGGGGCATCCGAATCACTTTAGAAGACACCCGCCCGCGCCGTCGTGTAGTACTGATAGCGAAAGGCGGTTCTATGACAACTGATTCCACGTCGTTTCGCGCGGCGCGCGACCTGCTGGTCGCCGCGCGCACTGATTATCACGCGGCCTACGAGCAGTTCCGTTGGCCTCGGCCCGAGCAGTTCAACTTCGCCCTCGACTGGTTCGACGCCGTCCTGGCGACCGAGACGCCCGACGCGACGGCGCTACGCATCATCGAGGACGATCGCAGCGACAATTCCTACAGCTTTGCGACGCTACGTCGCCGATCGAACCAGGTGGCCAACTGGCTGCGCGACCTCGGCGTCGAGCGCGGGACCCGCGTCCTCGTCGTGCTAGGCAATCAGGTCGAGCTGTGGGAGATGACGCTCGCTCTCATGAAGGTGGGCGCGGTACTGATCCCCGCAACGACCCTTTTGACCGAGGCCGACCTCGCGGATCGGGTCGAGCGCGCCCACGCCGGGGCGGTCGTGGTGCGTGCCGACGTGGCGCCGCGCGTCGACGCGGTGCAGGGCGAATTCGTCAAGGTCATCGTCGGCGGGTTGCGCGATGGCTGGCGCCACTACGGCGAGAACGCCGCGGCCAGCGAGGACTTCACGCCCGAGGGGGTGACGCTCGCGAGTGATCCCCTGCTCGTGTACTTCACCTCGGGCACCACGGCGCTGCCCAAGATGGTCGAGCACACCCACGCGAGCTATCCGATCGGGCACCTCTCCACTATGTACTGGATCGGAATCCAGCCCGGCGACGTGCATCTCAATGTCTCGAGCCCGGGCTGGGCCAAGCACGCCTGGTCCTGCGTGTTCGCGCCCTGGATCGCTGGGGCGACGACGTGCCTGTTCAACTACGAGCGCTTCGACGCGGTCGCCATGCTCGACGTGCTGCGCGACGCGAGGGTCACCACCTTTTGCGCTCCGCCGACGGTCTGGCGAATGCTGATCCAACAGAACCTCGCCGATTGGGCGCTCTCGCTTCGCGAAGTGGTGGGGGCCGGAGAGCCGCTCAACGCCGAGGTCATCGAGCGCGTGGAGCGCGCCTGGGGACTCACCATTCGCGACGGCTTCGGACAGACCGAGACGACCGTTCAGGTCGGCAACACTCCCGGACAGAAAGTGAAGCCTGGCTCGATGGGCCGCCCGATTCCCGGGTACCGGATCGAGCTGGTCAGTCCGGCGACCGACGAGGTGGCGATCGAGGGCGAGATCTGCGTGGTGCTCGAGCCCGAGCGGCCCGTGGGCGTCATGGCGGGGTACCGGGCGGCGGGCGGCTCGGACGATGAGCGAAACGCCGTCGCCTTCGCCGGCGGGCGCTATCACACCGGCGACATCGCCAGTTCCGACGAGGAGGGCTACATCACCTACGTGGGCCGCACCGACGACGTCTTCAAGTCGAGCGACTACCGCATCAGCCCCTTCGAGCTCGAGAGCGTCCTCATCGAGCATCCCGCGGTGGCCGAGGCCGCGGTGGTGCCGGCGCCCGACGAGATGAAGCTCGCCATTCCCAAGGCCTACGTCAGCCTCGTCGCCGGTACCGAGCCGTCCAAGGAGTTGGCGGGGGACATCTTGCGCCACTGTCGCGAGCGCCTCGCGCCGTACAAGCGCGTGCGTCGACTCGAGTTCGCCGACCTGCCCAAGACGATCAGCGGCAAGATTCGCCGCGTGCAGCTTCGCCAAGGCGAGACCGAGCACGCCGGCGAGCGGCCGGCGGGTGAGTACCGCGAGGAGGACTTCGCCTAGCCCTCGGAGCCGGGCGAGAGGTAGGCGATGACGTCGTTCGCGCTGTAGGACGAGCGACCGTCGAGCAGGTCGCGCACGTCGTTGAGCGAGTCGCCGCTGGTCACGAGGGGTGGCTCGGTTCGTCCGTCGCCGCGTACCTGACCCAGCCCGCAGGCCGCCATCAGGCCGTTGCACAGGCAGACCGACCCCTCAGTCACCGCGGGGTCGCCGCCCTTGCGCACGTAGGCCGAGACGGGCTCGGCCGCGCAGCGGTACCCCAGGCTGCCGCCGTCCTTGGCGTACGCCTCGCGCAGGTAGCCGAGGTCACACTTGCGCGTGCGCGCCTCGTAGACCTCGGGATCGGCCAGGCTGTTCGGCGCGTCGACGACCTTGAAGGGGTATCCGGTCGAGGACGCGCGTAGCGACGTCGAGATCGCGACGTCGCCTTCGGCGATGGTCTTAAGCATCTCGGAGCGCAATGCCGGCTCCATGCCGGACTCGTCGCAGTAGGCGAAGAGCGTTCCCACCTGGACACCCGTGGCTCCAAGATCGCGTGCCGCGACGACGTCAGCGGGGTGCGTGATGCCGCCGGCGATCCAAAAGGGCCGTCCCAAGTCGGCGAGAGTGTCGTAGTTGATCTCGTCGCGGGGCCCGTAGACCGGTTCGCCGCGGGCGTCCACTTCGTAGGCGCCGCGCGGGGGGGCGTTGTGGCCGCCCGCGCTCGGTCGCTCGACGACGAAACCCTCGACTGGACCGTTGCTGCGCTTGGCGAGTGCGGTCGCGAGAACGTGCGAGGACACGACGCCGAGAAACTTCGGTGCCGAGAGGGACTTGCCCCCGAGGTAGCGCTCGGGCACGAAGCGCAGTCGTCGCGTGCCCGCCTCGGGGCCGACGACGTCGAGGGGCATCTCGACGGGCTCGCCGGCGGCCAGGCTGGCGAGCGTGCCGGGAATGTTCGTCGGCACGCCCGCTCCCATCACGATGTAGTCGGCGTCGGCGAGGATCGCGCCTAAGAGAGTCGGCGCGGTCGGCACCTGGACCTTAGTCAAGAGGTTCATGCCCACCTTGCCATCGTGTCCTTCCTTGGCGAGGGCCACCTCGGCGTAGGAGGCGAGTACGAGCAGATCGATTGCGTGCTCGCCGCTACGGTGCGTGAGCATCACGAGGTTCTGGTAGGCGTCGGCGACCGCGCGGCGGGTCTGGGCAAACTGGTGCAGCACGCGTTCGACGATCGACTGCAGGGGGAAGCGATCGAGCACCGCGCGCAGGGCGTCACTGACGCCCTCGTTCTGGAGGCGGCGCACGAAGACCGCGTCGATGGCGGTTCCCGAGACCACGCCGAGCTGTCCGGCACGCGAGACCGCCCGAGCGAGTGGCCACCCAGAGATGGCGATCCCCATCCCGCCCTGGATCAACCAAGGTGAAAACGGTCGAGGCGCAACAGTCGTCACAGCACCATCCCTGGCTACGGTCGCCACGGGGCGATGCCTCCAGTCTATGACCGTGGTCGTTTGGATCCGTACGTGACTTTCTGCCCTAGAAATGCCCGCAGGTCACGACGGTACGGTGCCTAATACGGGCGAGAGTACGGAGGGACGATGACCGCTCACAGTCAGCGACTCGACCGCGCTCCGCTCGACGGCGGCGACGGGGACGAGGCGCCGCGCGTGCACCGTGCGCTGGTGCTATTGATTCTCTCGGTCACCGTCTTGATCATCAACCTCGACGGCACCATTCTCAACGTGGCCCTGCCCAAGATCGTCACCGACCTTCACGCCAGCGCGAGCCAACTCCAGTGGATCGTCGACGCCTACGCGGTGGTGCTCGCGGGACTGTTGCTGATCGCCGGCTCCCTCGGCGACCACGTCGGACGTAAGTGGGTCTACGTCGGCGGACTCGCAGTCTTCGCCGGCGGTTCTGCGCTGTCGGCCTTCTCCACGTCGACGGCGACGCTGATCGGCGCGCGCGCCTTCATGGGCGTCGGGGCGGCCGCGATCATGCCCTCGACGCTGTCGATTCTCACCACGGTCTTCTCCGAGCCGGGCGCCCGCGCCCGCGCGATCGGCCTGTGGTCGGGCACGAACGGGCTGGGCCTGGCGATCGGTCCTACGGTCGGCGGCTGGCTCCTCGCGCACTACTGGTGGGGATCGGTGTTTCTCATCAACGTGCCCATCGCGATTCTGACCGGCGTCGCGGCGCTCTATGTCGTGCCCAACTCGAAGAACCCACACGCGAAGGCCCCCGACCTCGTGGGTGCGACGGCCTCGCTCGCGGGGATCGGACTGTTGCTCTGGGCGATCATCGAGGGACCGGGACGCGGCTGGGCGTCCTCGGCGATCCTCGGCGCCCTCGGCGTCGCGGTGCTGCTGCTGGTGGGCCTCGTCTACTGGGAGCGGCACAGCGACCACCCCCTCCTCGAGGTTTCATTCTTCACCCGGGCGCGCTTCAGCGTGGCGGTCGGGGCCATGGCACTCACCGTCTTTGCCCTGTCGGGGGCCATGTTCCTTCTGACCCAGTACCTGCAGTTCGTCCTGGGCTACAGCGCGTTGCAGACGGGACTTCGCGTCACGCCGATCGCCCTCGTGCTGCTCGTGGTGGCCGCGGCCTCGAGCTACCTGGTGCGCTACGTGGGCACCAAGCCCGTCGTCTTCACCGGCATGATCCTCATCTCGGTGGGGCTGGGGCGTCTGAGCGAGCTCGGCGTCAACTCGACCTATTCGACGGCGTTGCCCGCGTTCTTCCTGCTGGGCGTCGGAACGGGACTAGCCATGGCGCCTTCGACGGAGTCGGTGATGGGCTCAGTGCCCGCGGAGATGGCCGGTGTGGGCTCGGCCACCAATTCAACCGCCTTGCAGGTCGGCGGCGCGCTCGGTGTCGCGGTGCTCGGCAGTCTGCTCAACACGCACTATCGCACCCTGATGAGCGGTCTACTCGCGCACGTCAGCCTGCCGGCGGTTACCTCGCAGGTGTCGGTCGGTTCGCTCGCCGGGGCCCTCGACGCGGCCGCTCACGTGCCCGGCAGCCTCGGGCGTGATCTCGCAGCGAGCGCCCGGGTCTCCTTCGTCTCGGCGATGGACTTTTCCTTTGACGTCGGCGCGGTGATCGTCGCGATGGCGGCCCTCTTCGTCGTGGTGTCGCTGCCCTCGCGGCCCGATCAGCCCGAGTCGGCGCTCTTTAGTGACCTTGGGGGACCAATGTCGTGATCGCGGTAACGATCTCCTCGGCGCTCGCGCCGGGTCCGAAGATCGCCGCCACGCCAGCTGCCGTCAGGTCCTCGACGTCGTTGCCCGGCACGATGCCGCCGACCACGACCGGGATGTCCGAGCCGCGTTCGCGCAGAGCCGCCACTACCAGCGGGGCCAGGGTCAGGTGCGCGCCGGAGAGCATCGAGAGGCCCACGACGTCGACGTCCTCTTGGATCGCGGCGACCGCGACCATCTCGGGCGTCTGGAAGAGTCCGGTGTAGACGACCTCCATGCCGGCGTCGCGCAGGATGCGCGCGACCACCTTGATGCCCCGGTCGTGTCCGTCGAGGCCGACCTTGGCGACGAGCACGCGCGTCGTCACAGTGACGGCACCTCGACGTGGCGACCGAAGACGGTGACCATCGCGCCCATCATCTCTCCCACGGTCGCCTCGGCCTTGGCCGCGTCGATCAGCGCGGGCATGAGGTTGATCGTCGGGTCCGCGGCCTGACGCTTGAGCGTGGCGAGGGCCGCCTCGACGCGCGCGGCGTGGCGGGCTTGTCGCACCGCGGCGAGGCGCTCGACCTGCTTCTTCTCGTCGGCGTTGGTAATGCGAAGTATCGCGAGGTCCTCCTCCTCGTTGCCCTCGGTGAAGGCGTTCACGCCGACCACGATGCGACGCCCGGCATTGAAGGTCTTCTCCAACGCGTAGGCCGAGTCGGCGATGCGGCCCTGGAACCAGTTCTCCTCGATGCCGGCGATGCAGCCCTCGAGCATCGAGCCCCGGCCCTTGTCGAGGATCTCGGCGAGGATCTCCTCGGCCTGGCGCTCGACCTCGCTGGTCAGCTCTTCGACGAACCAGGATCCCCCGAGCGGGTCGGCGACGTGGGCGACGTTGGTCTCGTAGGCGAGCACCTGCTGCGTCCTCAGCGCGATGCGCGCGGCTCTCGCCGTGGGCAGGGCGATCGCTTCGTCCATGGAGTTGGTGTGCAGGCTCTGGGTGCCGCCGAGCACGCCGGCGAGCGCCTCGATCGCGGTACGCGCGATGTTCACTTCGGGCTGTTGGGCCGTGAGCGACACCCCCGCGGTCTGGGTGTGAAAGCGCAACTGCCAACTGCGAGGGTCCTCGGCGCCGTAGTGACCCCGCGTCCAGGTCGCCCAGACGCGCCGCGCCGCGCGGTACTTAGCGATCTCTTCGAAGAAGTCGATGTGGGCGTTGAAGAAGAAGGAGAGCCGCGGCGCCACGTCGTCGATTGTCAGCCCCGCCTCGCGGGCGAGCTCGACGTAGGCGAACCCGTTGGCCAGGGTGAAGGCGAGCTCCTCGGCGGCGGTCGAGCCGGCTTCGCGGATGTGATAGCCCGACACCGAGATCGAGTTCCACTTGGGCATCTCGGCCGCGGTGAAGGCCATGGTGTCGCGCACCAGGCGCATCGACTGGCGCGGGGGGAAGACGAACTCCTTCTGGGCCTGGTACTCCTTCAAGATGTCGTTCTGCAGCGTGCCGCCGAGCGCGGAGCGCTTCACGCCGCGTTCCTCGGCCTGGGCGACGAAGAGCGCGAGCATCACCGCGGCGGGCGAGTTGATGGTCATCGACGTCGTGATGCGTGAGAGGTCGATGCCGGCGAAGAGGTCGCGCACGTCGGCCAGTGAGTCAATTGCCACGCCACAACGTCCCACCTCGCCCAGGGACATGGGATCGTCGGAGTCGAGCCCGAGCAGGGTGGGCATGTCAAAGGCGGTCGAGAGCCCGGTGCCGCCGGCCGCGATGATCTCGCGAAAGCGCGCGTTGGTGTCGACCGCGGTGCCGAATCCGGCGAACATGCGCATGGTCCAGAGCTTCGAGCGGTACATCGAGGCGTGGATGCCCCGGGTATAGGGGTAGGCCCCGGGGAACTCACCCTCCTCGGGCCCGTAGACCGGCTCTAAGGGGATCCCCGAGAGAGTCGTGAAATCGGCGTCGCGCGTGGGCGCCGCGTCGAAGGCCTCGCGCCAGGTCTTGTACGGGTTGTCGGTCATCGTTGTCCTCCCGCTCCGAGGGCAGTCTAGGTGAGGCGCACGAAAGCCTTGATCGCGCCCGCGCAGCGCCGTTAGTGGCGGCGCGACGAGCGGTGCCGGATGCCGATCACGTAGCCGATGGCAAAGATCGCGCCAATCACCACGATGATCGACGCGAGTGACAGCGCCACCTTGATCACGGCCAGCAGGACGAGCAGGACGATGCCGGCGAGGACGATGATGCCGATGAATCGTACGAGATCGCTCACTAGGCCCGACGTTAGTACGCCAGTCATCGACAATCGGCGGACGAGGGATGCCTAAAGGGGATCGGCGATTTGGAGGGCCAGCAGCGGCGCCGAAGCCTTGTTTATGCACTCGGCGTACTCGAGCTCGGGGCGTGAGTCGGCCACGACGCCCCCGCCGGCTTGGACGGTGGCAACCCCGTGGCGCAGCGACAGGGTGCGGATGGTGATCGCGAAGTCGGCGTTGCCCGAGAGAGCGAAGTAGCCCACCGCTCCGCCGTAGGGACCGCGTCGGGCGGGCTCGAACTCGTCGATCAGCTCCATCGCGCGTACCTTGGGAGCACCCGTGAGAGTGCCTGCGGGAAAGAGGGCGTTGAACGCATCGAAGGCGTCAAGGCCCTCGCGAAGGGTCCCCGAGACCTGCGAGACGAGGTGCATCAGGTGACTGAAGCGCTCGACGTGCGCGAGGCGCTCGACTTCGACGCTGCCGGGCACCGCCACGCGTCCCACGTCGTTGCGACCCAGGTCGACGAGCATCACGTGCTCGGCGATCTCCTTGTCGTCGGAGAGCACCTCGCGCTCGAGGGCCAGGTCCTCCGCCTCGCTGACTCCGCGCGGACGCGTGCCGGCGATCGGACGGGTTGAGACGACGCGATCGGTCACGCGTACCAGCATCTCGGGCGACGCGCCGACAATGTGCGAGTCCCCGGTGTCGAGCAGGTACATATAGGGCGAGGGGTTGAGGGCCCGCAGCACGCGATAGAGAGTTAGCGGGTTCACCGACGTGGCCCGACGGAACTGCTGGCTCGGCACGACCTGGAAGACGTCGCCAGCGCGGATGTGGGCCTTGGCCGACTCGACGACCTCGGCGTAGCCGGCGGCCGAGAAGTTGGAGAGTCCGGCGGCGAGGCCTCGCACGTCGACGTCGCGCCATGTGTGCGGCGCGGTCGCGACGAGTCGCTCGACGCGCGGGTCGATCCCCGGTGGCGGCCCGAGCAGGAGGTCGACGAGCTCGTTGAGGCGTGCGGCGCCCCTCGCGTAGGCCTCGCGGGGCTCGCCGTCGATCACGGCCGAGACGACGACCGTCGTCGAGTGGCGCAGGTGATCGCAGATGAGAAGCGCGCCCGGAAAAGAGAAGTCGGCGTCCGGCCAGGGGTCCTCGCCCAAGGGCCGCTCCAATCTCTCCAAACGGCGCACGTAGTCGTAGGCGACGAATCCCACCGCGCCCCCGAGGAAGTCGGGCAGTCCGGGCGGCTGGTAGGCGTGGTAGCGAGAGAGCAGTTCGCGTACCACCTCGAGGGGTCCGGCCTCGAGCGAGCTGGTTGCGCCCTCGACGTGCGTGCGACCAGCGACGGTGGTCACGCGCCAGCGCCGGTCGAGTCCGACGAAGGAGTAGCGTCCCGTCGTCTCGCCCAGTGACGCGCTCTCGAGGAGGAAGATCGCGGCGTCGGCGAATCGCTGGTAGAGCGAGACGGGGGTCTCGCGGTCGAGCTGGAGCGTCTCGTAGAGCGGAATCAGGTTGTAGCCCTCGTCGGTGAGGTCGAGGAAATCGCTCTCGGAGAGGTCGGCCACATCGAAAGGTTAGACGGATGACCCCTACACTTTGGCTATGTCATCGATCCTCGTCGTCGACAACTACGACTCCTTCGTGTACAACCTCGTGCAGTACCTCGGCGAGCTCGGCGCGAGCGTACGCGTCGCGCGCAACGACGAGGTAGCGAGCGGCGACGTCGCGTCGGGCCACTACGACGGCGTGTTGATCTCGCCCGGGCCCGGGCACCCGCGCGACGCCGGAAACTGTCTGGAGATCATCCGCTACTGCGCGGGCGCGTCGCTGCCCCTGCTCGGGGTCTGCCTCGGACACCAGGCCCTCGCCGAGGCCTTCGGAGGCGAGGTGGTGGTGGCACCCGAGCTGGTGCACGGCCGAGCCAGCGCGATCTCTCACGACGGGACCGGTCTGTTCGCGGGCGTCGCTCCGCTGTGCGCGGCCGGCCGCTACCACTCGCTGGTGGTCGACGAGGCGACGCTGCCGGAGGCGTTCATCGTCACCGCGCGAGCGAACGGTCTCGTCATGGGCATGCGCCATCGGGACCTGCCCCTCGAGGGCGTGCAGTTCCACCCCGAGTCGGTCCTCACCGAGGACGGCTACATCCTGCTCGCCAACTGGCTCGAGTCCTGCGGCCAGAGCGGCGCGCTCGCTAGGGCGCGCGTTCTGAGTGCGCGCTTCAACGTTCTGCGCCAGGCACTCCCCGAGCCTGCCACCGCTGGCTGAACGACCATCCGATCTCTACGCGGATCTTTCACGCTGTCATCATCTCCCTCGATGAGGTCGGTCCCACGAGGTGGCCGAGACGTATCGAGTCATCACGAGTCCGTTCTGCCGGGGGATCGCGACCTGCCTAGTATTCGGTGACGACGAGGAGGCATATGGACACCGCAACCCTTGAAGCGGCCATCGATCAGCTGATCGCGGACTTCCCACCGGGCGAGACCGACCCCGTAACCTTCCTCGGCGCCCAGTTCGACCGCGGGCTCGCCTGGGTGCACTTTCCCGAGGGCCGTGGCGGTCTGGGACTCACCCCTACCGACCAGCAGACCGTGCTGCGACGACTGGCCAAGGCTGGCGCGCCTAACGCCGCGATGCGCAACGTCATCGGCTACGGCATGGTTGCTCCGACCATCGTCACTCACGGCACCGAGGAGCAGCAGGAGCGATTTTTGCGCCCACTCTTCACCGGCGAGGAGATCTGGTGCCAGCTCTTTAGCGAGCCCGGCGCCGGCTCGGACGTGGCGGGCCTGGCCATGCGCGCCGAGCGCGACGGCGACGAGTGGCGCGTCAACGGCCAGAAGGTCTGGACGACCCTCGCGCACGTGGCGAGCTTCGGCCTGCTGATCGCGCGCACTAATCCTGACGCCACCAAGCACAAGGGCATCACCGCGTTCATCGTCGGCATGCACGACCCCGGCGTCGACGTGCGACCCCTCTTTCAGATCACCGGAGAGGCCGAGTTCAACGAGTGCTTCTTCGAAGACGTGCGCGTACCCGACACGCGGCGCCTGGGTGGTGTCGGCGAAGGCTGGAACGTCTCGATCACCACGCTGATGAACGAGCGCGTCTCCATCGGCGGCACGGTGCCCTCGCGGGGTAGTGGGCTGATCGGTGAGGCCGTCAGGATCTGGCGCGAGCACTGGAGCGCACGTGAGGACGCCTACGCCCACGCAGTGCGAGCCGAGCTGGTGGGCGCCTGGGTGCGCAACGAGGTGGCGCGACTCACCAACTGGCGAGCGAGCGACCTGCGCAAGGCCGGGACTCCGGGCCCGGAGGGATCGGTCGCCAAGCTGGCCTTCGCCGAGGAGAACCAGCGAACCAGCGAGCTCTGCGTCGACCTGATGGGATCGGCGGGCATGCTCTACGGCTCGAACTATCCGCGGATCCGGCCCACGGAGACGGCACTGGCCAGCGGCGACATGCGTAAGGCCTTCTTGCGCATGCGGGCGAACTCCATCGAAGGCGGCACCAGCGAGGTGATGCGCAACATCATCGGCGAGCGCGTCCTGGGACTTCCCGGTGAGCCGCGCTCAGACAAGAGCGTGGCGTGGAAGGACGTGCCGAGAAGCTAGCGGCCCTCGTCAGCGGCGGCGAAGGACGCCAGCAGGTGGCTCACCGCGTTGGTGACCGCGACCGCAGTGGGCAGATCCAGCATCTCGTCGATTCCGTGGGCGTTGGAGTCGGGGCCGAGAACGCCGGTCGCCACAAAGGCTGCCTCGGGGAAGCGACTCGCCAGTGAGGCGAGGAAGGGAATCGATCCTCCCTCGCCGGTGAATCCTGCCTCGCGGCCGAAGGCGACGCGGCTCGCCTCGCTGAGCGCGTCATCGAGCCAGGGCTCGAGCGGCGGGGCCATCCAGCCGTCGGCGGCCTGGATCAGTTCGACGTCGACGGCGGCGCCTTCGGGGGCGTCGGCCGCGAGGGTCGAGACGATCGCTCGCGCCGCGTCGGCGGAGTTAGTGGTTGGCGGCAGGCGAAACGAGAGGACGGCCGACGTAAAGGGGCGAAGGACGTTCCCGGCGATCTCGGGCTCGGGCACGCCGCCCATGCCCACGACCGAGAGCGTGGGGTACCACGTTGAGCGCAGGATCCGCTCGGTGGCGCTCGCGCCCATTGGGGCGACGCCGTCGAGCAGTGGCAGGTCGGCCACGGTCACGTCGCCGAACTCCTCGGCGGTCGCGCGGGCCGCCTCGACGTGGGCGTCAGGAATCTCGGCGATGAGCTCGTCAATGAGGATGTCGCCAGTCCTCGAATCCTCGACGCGCTCGAGCAGCTGGCGCAAGAGCCGAAACGACGAGGGAGCGACGCCGCTGACGGCCCCGCTGTGCTGTCCGCGCGAGAGCACGCCCACCGTCACGGCGACGTTGACGATGCCGCGCAGCGACGTCGTCACCCAGAGGCGGTCGTAGGTGAGAGCTCCGGAGTCGAGACAGACCATGAAGCGCACGTCACCCAGGTGCTCGCGCAACTCCTCCAAGTAGGCGTCGAGGTCGGGACTGCCGCTCTCCTCGCTCGCCTCGATCAGAACGACGACGCGGCTGTGCGGCGTGCCGGCGGCCTCGAGGGACTCGAGGGCGAGCAGGGCCGAGAACGTGGAGTAGCCGTCATCGGCCAGGCCGCGCGCGAAGAGACGGTCACCCACGCGCGTGGGCGAAAAGGGAGAGAGACCCTCGGACCAGTCGCCCAGGGGCGGCTGCTTGTCGAGGTGACCATAGAGGATCGCGGTGCCTGCGCTCGCGCCGGTCGCCTCGACGGTGATCGCGAGCAGGGGAGTGCGACCGGCGAGGCGGTGCACCGCGACGTCGAAGTTCGCGAGTCGTCGCAAGCGCGCCCAGTCGGCGAGCAGTTCGACGGCCGCCTCGAGGTGGCCGTTCTCGGCCCAGGTCGCGTCGTACATCGGCGACAGGCAGGGGATCTCTCCGTAGGCGAGCAGGGCCGCCAGGGCGTCACGTTCGAAATCGGCCAGGGTGAGCATGGCTCGAGGCTACAGCCAACTGACCTCGTCAACGGCGGCCCAGCAGTAGTCCGCGACCGCCGAGCGCACGCCGACGAAGGGCTCGCCGAGGCGAGCTAGCTCGGCCTCGCCGACGTTCTCGTCGAGCCCGTGGATCACCGACCAGCCGTGGCGAACACCGAAGTCGCCCGTCGGCCAGACGTCGTGGCGCGCCAACGTGAACATGAGATACATGTGCGCGGTCCACGGTCCGATGCCGCGTACCTGGGTCACGTCGGCGACCACGTCGGCGTCGTCCATGTAGCCATGGCGAGCGATTCGCACGCGCCCGCTGTCGACGTAGTCGGCGAGCTGGATCATCGCCTCGGCCTTGGTGTTGGACAGCCCGACCGCCCGCAGGTCTGCGACCGAGAGCGCGAGAACGCTCGCGGGCGTGACGTCGCCGCCGACGAGTTCGAGGACGCGGCCGTGGATCGTCATGGCGGCCTTGATGGCGAGCAGCTGGTGGGTGATCGAGCGCGCCAGGTGCGAGAAGCGATCGTCAACGCGAACGCGCGCACGTGCCGGCGGCGGTCCGATCGTCGCCACCACGGCCGCGAAGGCGGGGTCGCGCGCCACGATGTACTCGGCGATCTCGTGTCGGCGCAGCGCCATCGGACAATCTTGCCAGGCCTACAGCGGTGTCGAGCGCGTGGGTATGTAGATCCCCTCGGGCACCACCCGGGCGTCGGCGATGGTCTCGCGCAGTAACGCGTTGATCGCGCGCACCGGCGCCGAGGGGAAGCCGAAACGCCGCGACACGAGGCTGACCCGGCGTTTGGCCAGGCCCTCGACGTGTACGGCGACGAACTTGTCGGCCAGGTGCGCCGAGAGGGCAGTGGCGGGCAGGATCGAGGGTCCGTGTCCGTCGAAGGTCAATGAGGCAATGGTGCGCAGTCCGTCGAGCTCGATGAGCGGGCGCAGCTGGACGCCCTGGATACGACTCGCCACCTCGAGCTCGTGACGCAGGGCTGTTCCCTGGAGGGGCAGTAGGAGCTCGTAGTCGGCCAGGGCGGCGAAGGTGACGGACGGTCCCTCCATCGCCAGGGGGTGATCGCGCGCCACGATGAGGACGAGGTCCTCGCTGAAGAGGTCGGCCTTGGACAGTTCGGGTGCCTCGACCGGCCAGGCGAGTACCGCCATGTCGAGTTGGCCGTTAACGACCTGGGGCTCGAGGGTTGAGTTCGAACCCTCTACGATGCGCAGTCTGATGTGCGGGTACGCCACGCGCTGGGCCTCGAGCAGCAGCGGCACGATCCAGCGCCCCGAGGTGCCGATCACGCCGAGGCTGACCGGTCCGCGCACGTCCGCGGTCAGTTCGGCCACGTCGGCCACGATGGCGCTCATCTCGCTGAGTACGCGCCGGGCGCGGTGTACGACGACGGTGCCCGACTCGCTGAGTACCCCGCTCGAGCGGTTCACCAGTTCGGTGCCGAGTTCACCCTCCAGTCGCGCGATTCGACTCGAGATGTTCGACTGCACCGTGCCCAGGGCGTCGGCCGCGCGTGAGAAGGATCCGTGCTCGTCGATTGCGATGAGGGCTTCGAGTTGGCGGAGATCCACGTATCAAGTATAGAGATGAGAGGTATCGGGTTTATCGACTTGATCGATACGCCGAGAATCGTCATACTGGTATCAGCCTGCTTCACCGAAACCCCCCCTTCGGTGGAGCCAAGGTTTTGCAAAAGGACCAACCATCCCCCCTGGTTGGTCCTTTTGTGTTTTCCGGGGTGGTTAGCGTGAGTGAGTGACCTTTCGGCTTTCCGCTCGTGCCCGGGTGGCCGTGTTGGCACTAGTAAGTGTCAACTGGCTCTCACGTGTGACCGGTCGCGGTGCGGGCACCGTCGCCGGCGGACGGGTAGGGCTCCGTGTTTGCCCTGATCTGCTGGAGCAACTGTCGAGGCGCCGAGAGATCATCTGTGTCTCAGGGACCAACGGCAAGACGACGACGACGGCGCTGATCTGCGCCGGCTGGGGCGTCAAGGTGGCGACCAACGCCACTGGCGCCAACATGCCGGCCGGCCACGTCGCGGCGCTCGCCACGACGCGCGCCACACGCGTCGCCCTCGAAGTGGACGAGGCCTGGCTGCCCGAAGTGATTCGACGCTGCTCGCCGCGGGTGGTCGTGCTGCTCAATCTCTCGCGCGACCAGCTCGATCGGGCGAGCGAGGTACGGGTGCTTGCTGACAAGTGGCGAGCTGCCCTGTCGCGCACGACGACGCTCATCGTCGCTAACGTGAATGACCCGCTCGTCGTCTTCGCGGCCGAGACGGCCTCTCGGGTGCGGTGGTGCGACGTGCCCACGACCTGGTTGGGCGACGCCCAGTCCTGTCCGCACTGCACGAGACCCCTGTCGCCCGAGGGCTCGACCTGGCACTGCCTGTGTGGATTCACTCGCCCGGTGGCCGCCACGACACGTCTCGACGGCGAGGGACTGGTGGTCGACGGCGCGCCGGTAGGACTCACCGTGTCCCTCCTGGGCGACTTCAACCGTGCTAACGCCGCGATGGCGATCACCGCTCTGCGCGAGGTCGGCGTCGCGGCGCAGGAGGCGGCGGCGCGCATGACGACGGTCACCTCGGTCGCGGGCCGCTTCTCCCTACGCTCCTATCGCGGTCAGGTGGTGCGCACTCTGCTCGCGAAGAACCCCGCCGGATTCTCGGCGCTGCTCGACGTGATCCCCCCGTCTCCCGGTGAGGTCTGGGTCGCCATCAACGCGCGTATCGCCGACGGACGTGACCCGTCGTGGCTCTATGACGTGCCCTTCGAGCGACTTCGCGGACATCGCGTGCGCTGCTTTGGCGACCGCAAGTTGGATCTCGCGACCCGACTCGATTACGCCGGCGTCGAGTGGCGGCTCGACGACGGCGAGATTGAGGTGATCGACGAGACGCTCTACCTGCTCGCCAACTACACCGCGTTCGCCGACGTCATGGAGGAGTCGACCCCGTGCTGAGGATCGCCCTCTTGTATCCCGAACTGCTCGGCACCTACGGCGACGGGGGAAACGCACTGGTTCTCGCCGAGCGGGCGCGTCGGCGCGGCATCGACGTGCGCTCGATCACCGTCTCGATGGCTGACCCGCTCGTGGCGGCCGACATCTACCTCTTGGGTGGCGGCGAGGACGGGCCGCAGCGCCAGGCGTGCGACCTGCTGGCCGCGGGTTCCCTGGCTTCGAGGGTTGCCGATGGCGCCGCCGTTCTCGCCGTCTGTGCCGGCCTACAGATCCTCGGTGTGAGGTTCGCCGTCGCGGGCGACGACGCCTATGACGGGCTGGGCCTCGTGGAGGCCACGACGGTGCGCGGGAGTCGTCGCAGCGTGGGTGACATAGCCGTCGACGTGAGCGGGCGAACGATGGTGGGCTTTGAGAACCACGGCGGACGCACGAAACTCGCGCGCGGGGTCGCCCCCCTCGGCGCAGTCCAGCGCGGCCAGGGCAACGACGGGGTGAATGACGGCTTCCGGGCGCCGCGTCTGTGGGCGACCTACGCGCACGGCCCGGTCCTTGCCCTCAACCCCTGGCTGGCCGATGAAATCCTGAGCGAAGCGGTGGGCGAAGAGCTCGAACCGCTCGCCAGCGTCGCTGATGTTCTCTACGAGGAACGTCTCGGGAGCGTTATGGCTCGTCGGGTCGGTTGATCGATAGCGTCGGGTCGCCACTCACCTCACGGCCCAGGTGAACCACGGCGTCCTCGATGCGTGCACCGAATCGTCGGATGTTCTCGTCCGACTCGGCGCGTAGTGGCGGGCCGAAGGCGACGACGACGTGGTGGCGCCACCGGCGGGGAGCATTGACGAACTTGGGGGCCTTGGCGTACTTGGGACCCTGGAGCCAGCCGGCCTCATGGAGGTAGGTCGGGATGACCGTCGCGTGGGCTCGCTCGGCCAGGTAGGCCGCTCCACCCTTGAATTCCTGGAGTTGGCCGTCGGGGGTGCGCCCGCCCTCGGGGTAGATGATGAGATTCCAGTGGTCTTCAACGAGTTCGAGCGCGAGCTGCGCGCTGCGCCGATTGACCTTGTGGCGATCGATGGGGATCGCATTGAAGACCAAGACTGTCTTAAAGGCGGTCTTTGCGTTCATGAAGAAGTTGTCCATCGCGGCGGCCACGACGGTGCGCCGGCGCAGCGCCACGGGCAGCGCGGAGAGAATCAACGGCGTGTCGAGATTCGACGTGTGGTTGGCGACGAAGATGAGCGGGCGGGGGGCGTCGAGGTGTTCAAGGCCGCGCACTTCGAGGCTCGCCACGAAGCGAATGTAGGGGCGCACGTAGAGGCCGTGGATCGCGTTGCGCACGAAGCGCGCCGCGTAGCCCCGTCCCCACGTGGTGGAGTAGTCAAGCCCGAGCTTCGTCATGTCCTATCGGCGGCGAGGACGTTGCTTGGGGGTGTAGCGCTTGGACGGCGCCGGGGGAGCAGGAACTGTGCTTGGTGTGCTGATATCGCTCTTCCTGGCCCGAGGAACGCCGGAGCGCTTCTCGGCCCGGCGCTGGTCGGCGGCCTCGCGAGCTGCCTTCGAGCTGCCCACGAACGTGGCGTCACCGTACTTTTGAAGTCGCAATGCGCGAATGACGAGCCAGCCACCGAGGAAGAGGAACGGAAGGCCAACCACGCCAAGGGCGAGGCCGAGCAGCAGGCTGAGAACCGCGACACCCGCGCGCTTCTTGATTTTCGCGAATATGAAGAGGCCGACACCGAGGATGAAGATCTCAAGGAACTGAATGATCCAGTCCGAGGGGTGTGTGAGGTGCGTGTACGAACATACCTTGTTCACCAAGTGGTAACCGGATGCGCACGTGTTTCGGGCCGAGGGCTTGGCGGTGTCGGTCACCCAGGTGTTCTTGAACAGGTGCGGGCTGATGATGGCGGCGAGGATCAGCGCGAGCGCCCCGCCGACGTAGCTGGCGCGCCGCTCGATGAGGTCGAGTCCCAGGACGACTTCACGTGGGACCTTGGAGACGCGGGGACGGCGCGGGTACCGGCGGGGCGACGGTGACGAACTCTGATCTGGCACAGGTGAAGGCTACAGCCTGACGTCAATTCCACTGGGTCCCGAGCCGCTAGGCTTTGGCCCTCGGGCGCTTAGCTCAGTTGGTTAGAGCGCAGCCTTCACACGGCTGAGGTCACAGGTTCGAGTCCTGTAGCGCCCACTCCTGGAATCCGTCCTTATCGTCCGCCGTTGAAACTGCGTGCACTCCACCTAGCCGCACCTCACGTGGTGTTTACTCGATGACGGTCGCAGAAGCAGTGGTGCCCCTGGTCGCGCGCGCCATAAGGTGGAGAGGTGGCCTACGACACGTCTCGACTGGGCTCACTGAGTTCTCTCCGATCAGCGCGTTCACACGAGCAGGAGTTGTAAGTGGTACGAAAAGCTGTCATCGCCGCCGCGGGGCTCGGGACGCGTTTTCTCCCCCAGACCAAGGCGATGCCCAAGGAAATGCTGCCGATCCTCGACAAGCCGATCATCCAGTACATCGTCGAAGAGCTGGTCGAAGCGGGGATCGAAGACATCGTCATCGTCACCGGTTATCACAAGCGGGCGATTGAGGACCACTTCGCTGAGCCGAGTCAAGAGCTCGTGTCCGCTCTCGAAGGCTCGAAGGAGAAGATGCTCAAGGAGGTCGAGAACATCGCCCGCCTGGCGAACTTCGCCTACATGCGTCAAAAGGGCCCCGACGGCAACGGGACGCCCCTGTTGAACGCCGCGCACCTCATTGGTGACGAGCCCTTCATCTACACCTTCGGCGATGACTTCATTCGCGCAACTCCGGGGCGCTTCAGTCAGATGGTCGACCTCCACGAGCGCACAGGATTGGGCGTCTTGTCATGCATTCGCGCGGACCGCGACGACGACTACACGCGCTACGGCTACATCGGTGGCAAGGAGATCGAGCCGGGAATCGTCAAGATTGATTCCATCGTCGAGAAGCCGGGACGTGCCAACGCGCCGTCAGATCTCGCGAGTGTCAGCAGCTACCTCTTCACACCGTCAATCTTGGGGCCCCTCAGCGAGTGCGCCGCCGAACTGGGTCCCGGCGATCAACTGTCGCTTCAAGACGCCATGCAGCGCTCGATTGACCACGGTAATTTTCTGCTCGGCTACGAGGTCGCCAACGCCCGCTACTTCGATACGGGTGACAAGTTCGAGTACCTCAAGACGATCATCGACCTTGGCCTCGAGGACGAGCAACACGGCTCCGAACTACGTGAGTATCTCATTCAGTCGCTCGTGGCGCGAGACGCCTTGGCGTAGCTGACGGCGTGTCTTTTCGGGTGACGGTGTCGCGAGTCGAGCGCGGTGGCGATATCTGCGGATGGGCAACGAACCGTTTGACGGTCGCTCGGTCGTGACGTCCTCGCACGAGTCATCGTGTCGCAAGGCCGCGCGACGAAGAGAGAGTCCAGGAACTGCGTCGCGTCGCTGCACTGGGGGAGGGCTCGCCTCTAGGCGTGGTGGACAGACTTCGCGTGAGCGGTGTGCGCGTTCACGCCGTCGATGGCCTTGCGCAACAGGTGAGCGAGCTCATTGCGCTCGTCCACGTTAAGCGCCCCGAGGATCTCATCTTCGAGGCTCTGCTGGGCCGCCTCAGCTTGGTGCAGCGCCTGGCGACCGAGTTCGGTCATTGAGACCAGGTGACGTCGCCGGTCACTGGGATCTCGGCGTCGCTCGACGAACTCATTGGCCTCGAGGTCGTTGAGTAGCAGCACGCAGTAGTTCGCGTCGATGCACAGACCGTCGGTGAGGGCTTGCTGGCTGGTCTCGTCGTAGTCGCGCAGAAACGACAGCGCCGCCAGCTCTTTGAGCGTCTGGCCGAGCAGCTCGGGTGTCGAGCGCCGACTCACCAGCCGAGAGAGCTGGGTCAGCAGGAGGATCGGTCCAGTGGACGAATTTTCATCCATCGGAACCAATGGTAGTGAAGTTGAGATATTCATGCTATCATGATTATACGGCCTACCCGATGATCCTGGATCGGAGTGTAAGCGCCAGCCATCATCCCCGAAAGGACTGCGCAACTATGCCACCTATTTCTACCGTTCAATCAGGTATTTCAGACCGTCGTCGCTGGATCGCGCTCATCGTGGTCTGCCTCGCGATGCTCATGAACGCCCTCGACGGCTCCATTGTGAACGTTGCCCTGCCTTCGATCCAGCGCGACCTGCACTTCTCCGCCTCGGGACTGACCTGGGTCGTAGACGCTTACCTCATCGCCTTTGGCAGCGTCCTGATGCTCGCCGGTCGGCTGGGGGACCTGCTCGGTCGCAAGAAGGTCTTCCTCGGCGGCGTCGCCCTCTTTAGCGCGGCGTCCTTCTTGTGCGCCCTCGCCACCAGCCAGGCGGCGCTGATCGCCGCGCGCTTCGTGCAAGGCATCGGCGGCGCCGTTTCGACGTCAGTGATCGTGGCGATCATCGTCACCGAATTCACGGGCGCGGCCGAACGCGCCAAGGCTATGAGTGCGTACATGTTCGTCGCAGTGGGCGGTGGGTCACTCGGTCTCCTGGTGGGCGGCTTTCTCACCCAGAGCGTGAACTGGCACTGGATCTTCTTGATCAACGTGCCGATCGGTCTCGCCACTTTGGTCCTGGGATGGTTTCTGATTCGTGAGAACGAAGGGCTGGGCGTAGGCCACGGCCTCGACGTGACCGGCTCGGTCCTGCTGACCTCGTCGCTGCTGATCGGCATCTACGGCATCGTGAAGGCCTCGGCCTACGGGTGGATTTCTACGCGCACCCTGGGCACCTTGGGCGCGTCGGTGGTGCTCGCGAGCCTCTTCTTTCTCGTCGAGTCGCGCGTCGCGCGGCCCATCGTTCCGCTGCGGATCTTTCGACTGCGCAGCCTGAGCGTCTCGAGCGTGGTGCGCGGTCTCACCTTCTCCGCGATGTACGCGGTGTTCTTCTTTGGCGCGCTCTACCTCGAGCGGATCCTGGGCTTCGGACCGCTCGCCACCGGACTTGCGTTCCTGCCGATGTCGCTGTCCATGGCCGCGATGTCCCTGGGTGCGACCAGTCGACTGCTCGTGCGATTCGGCGCGATGCGACTGCTGGTGCCGGGGCTGACGGCCGTGACCGCGGGCCTGGTCCTGCTCTCGCGTTCGGGCGTGCACTCGTCCTATCTCACGGCGTTGCTGCCGGCGTTTCTCCTCCTGGGGCTGGGCATGAGCGTCTCAGCGGTTCCGTTGTTGACCATCGCGATGGCCGATGTGCCGCGCGAAGACGCCGGTCTCGCCTCGGGCATCGTGAACGTCTCGATGTGGCTGGCTTCGTCAACGGCGCTCGCGGTGCTCGGCACCCTCGCTGCCAGCACGACCTCGGCGCACCTGGCGCTCGGCCAGAGCCTGGCGGCGTCGTCGGTCGCTGGTTATCACGTCACGTTCGTGGTCGGGGCTCTGCTCGCGGGTGCGGGCCTCGTGGTGACCGTGACACTGCTGCGCTCGCCGGCGCGTCGTGAGCGCTTGGCCACGTTCGCCGAGACCCGGATCCTCGATGAGGGTCTGAGCGGTGAGCTGGTTCTCGACCAGTTCTAGGTGCTAGCGCGAGTGCGGTGCCGTGTGCTCGACGTAGCGCGATCGCGCCCTCCCACCCAACGAGTCTGACACTGGGCGTGGGGGTGGGCGCGAGAGACGGGGTGCTGACTTGTCGGGTGTGAGAGCGCGCACGTCGCTACCATGCGCATAAGGGTGAATGCCGCTACGGCCCCTTGTGGTCGACGTGACGTGAGGCACCCGACAGGGAGGTTGTCATGAACGTGAAGCGGTCTGCGACGTTCCTTGTGGCGTTCAGTCTCGGCTCGGCACTTCTGCTCAGTTCGCCGATCGCCGGGGCCGCCACCGCGCGAGCGCACCTGGTCGTCTCGCCTTCGGGCAGCGTGAAGAACCATGAGGTGGTGAAGGTCCGTGGACTGGGGTTCAAGCCCCACGACACCGTCTATCTGACCGAGTGCCTGGTGAAGGCCACCGGGGCGGCCGGTTGCGATATCGCTACAGCGACGCCGGTGACCGTGAGCGCCAAGGGAACCTTTGGCTGGACCAAGTTCAAGATCCTCAGCGGGAAGATCGGAACGGGGATCTGCGGCACGAAGAAGACGAATCTGAAGAGCTGTGCGATCAGCGCGGGTAACGCGAGCGGCGGTGACTCGGCGGTCTATCGCATCACTTTCGTGATGCCGCCGGCCAAGTCCTAGGGTCACGTCGATCACGTAACGAGAGCGCCAGGTGGCGTCGAATGAGGGAGGGTCGGTGAGCGAAGAGTCGCGGCGGGCCGGTCCGGGTCCGGGCGTGACGGCGCTCCTCGCAATCCTCTTCATCACGTTCCTCGACAACACGGTCGTCAGCGCGATCTTGACCAACATCCAGTCCGAGTTGCATTCGGGCATCAGTGAACTGCAGTGGGTAGTAGGTGCGTACGCGCTGACCTTCGCGAGTCTGATGCTGGTGTGCGGATCACTCGGCGACAACTTCGGGCGTAAGCGCATGATCCTGATCGGCGTGACGATTTTCGCGGCCGGTTCGTTGGTCAGCGCACTCGCGACGTCGTCGTCGACGCTGGTCGTGGGCCGGGCGATCATGGGCGTCGGCGCGGCTGGATCCGAACCGGGGACCCTCTCGATGATCCGTCACCTCTACCGCGAGGAGCGTCCCCGGGCGCGCGCCCTCGGGGCGTGGGCCGCGGTGTCAGGATTGGCCCTAGCGCTGGGTCCCGTGCTGGGTGGCGTGCTGGTGGGCATATGGTCCTGGCGCGCGGTCTTCTGGTTCAACCTGATCTTCGGCGCCGCGGCCTTCGTCGCGGCGCTCATCCTCCTGCCCGAAAGCGTGAACGCGCAGCGCTCGGCGGTGGACGTCGGCGGCTTCATCAGCGGTTCGCTAGCGCTGGCCGCGGCCACCTACGCCACGATCGCCGGCGAGACCCACGGGTACCGATCGAGCCTGGTCATTGACCTCTACGCCGTGGCGATCCTGGCCGGCGCGGCCTTCATCGTGATTGAGCGCTCGCGACGTGCGCCGATGATCAACTTCGCCCACCTGCGCCGGCGACACTTCGTCGCGACGCTCTTCGTCGCCTACGTCAGCTACTTCTCGATCTTTTCCATCTTCTTCTTCGTCGCGCTCTATCTCGAGGTGATCGCCAACGCCTCGGCCTACACGCTGGCCCTCGATTTCTTGCCGCTACTCGCGGGAATGGTCATCGCCTCGCTGGTGGCGGGGCGTTGGGTGGGTCGGGTTGGGACGCGACTACCCATGACTCTGGGCTGTGTGGTGGCGGCTGCCGGCGTGTGGCTCACCGACCAGGTGATCAGTCCCCACGTGGGCGTGACCGAGCTCGGCGGCGCGATGGGGCTCGCCGGGGTGGGCTTTGGCGTGGTGGCCGTGGCCGTCACCGCGGGCGGGCTGCGCGCGCTGCCAGAGAGTGAATCGGGGGTCGCGGCGTCGATGGTGAACACGGCTCGCGAGCTCGGTGCGGTGACTGGGGTGGCGATCCTCGGATCGATCGTCAACGGCCAGCTCACCGTCGCCCTGATGCAACGCCTGATCGCGATCGGCGTGCCGGCGTCGTTTCGCGCGCAGATCATCGCCGCCCTAACGACCGGGACGCTCTCGAGCCAGGCGAGCGCCTACGGCGCGAACTCGAGTGCGGCAGTCAAGACCATCATCGACCAGGTGGTCAAGGCCGCCTATGGCGCCTTCGCCCACGGTCTCGACCTGGCCCTGGGGATCTCGTCGCTGCTGCTCATGGTGGCGGCCGTTGCGGCCGCGCTCGCCGCGCCGACGTCGTCGCTGGTGCCCGAGCACGCGTGAGAGCGATTCACGACGCCCGGTAGCGTGACGGGTTATGAAGCTGAGCCACCGCATCCCCACGACGCCGTGGCGGGCGGCCTCTACGTGGGGTGTGCGTCCGCGCATGCTCGCGCCTCTCTACGCGGGACTCGTGTTGTTCGGTATCGGTGAGGGCCTGCTCGTGCGTTCACGTCTGGGGGCCACCCCCTGGACGGTCTTCGCCCAGGGGATCGCCGCGCACCTACACGTCTCTCTCGGATGGGCGACGGCCGGCATCAGCGCGGTGGTGCTGCTGATGTGGTTTCCATTGCGCGAGCGACCCGGTTTTGGCACCCTGTCCAACCTGGTGGTAATCGCCTACGTTCTCGATCTGACGGTGGCCACGGTGCCCGCGCCGACGCCGATGGGGGTGCGCGCGGCCTACGTCGTGGCCGCGGTCGGAGCGATCGGCATCGGCAGCGCGCTGTATCTGACGACGGGCCTCGGGCCGGGTCCGCGTGACGGGTTGATGACGAGTCTGCACCGTCACCTCGGGGTGAGCGTCGTCTACGTGCGCCTCACGCTGGAGGTGGCCGTCCTCGTGGTGGGCTGGCTGCTCGGCGGGACGGTCGGGGTGGCCACCGCTCTCTTCGCGGCGACGATCGGCTTCTCGATCGGCACGAGCCTGCGCGGGCTTGAGTGGATTCTCGCGAGGACCTCGTGATCAGCACGGACCAGCTCACCGCGTTCTTTGTCGCCTCGATCGTGATCATCATGGTGCCCGGTCCGAGCGTCTTGTTCACGCTGGCGCGCGGCGTAGCCTGGGGGCGCAGTGTCGCAGTCCTGACCGTGCTCGGCAACTCCATCGGCACGCTAATCCTGTCTATCGTCGTGGCTCTGGGCCTCGGCCCACTCATTTCCCATTCGCTGGCCTTTTCTATCGCCCTGCAGTTGGCGGGGGGGAGCTACCTGCTCTGGCTGGGCTATCACGCTCTTAAGCATCGTCACGAGCACGCCCAAGCCATGACCCAGCGCGAGGCGAGCCGGCCCCGTGCGCTGCAGATCGTGCGCCAGGGCTTCACGGTGGGCGTCTTGAACCCGAAGTCCCTCGTCTTCTTTGCCGCCGTCTTCCCCCACTTCGTGGACCGAACCAAGGGCAACGTCACCATCCAGCTGCTCATCTTCGGGGTGATCTTTTCGATCATGGCATTCTTCAGCGATGGCACGTGGGGCTTCATCGCGGGCACCGCGCGCGAGTGGCTCTCGGGCTCGGCGACGCGCCTGGTCGTGCTGCGCACGATCGGCGGCTGCGTGATGGTGACCCTGGGCGCCTTGATCATTGCCAGTGCCGTGAGCGCGTGACGAGGCCGTCGTGAGCATGCACGGCATGCGCGGCCCTGTGCGCGGGGGCATGCGCTCCATGCAGCGCGACCGCTCGCTGCTCGCACACGAACTGAAGAAGGGCACCCTCCCGCGAATCATCGCGTTCGCCCGGCCCTACCGCGGGATCCTCGCGGTCTTCCTCGCTGCGGTCGTCGTCGACGCCGTCGTCTCCTCGGTGGCACCCCTGGTGCTGCGCGAGATCATCAACATCATCAGTGCGAAGCGTCACCAAGACGGCGGATTGATCATCTGGCTGTCGCTGCTCACCGCCACCCTCGCGATCGTCGACGCGGTGCTGTCGCTCTTCGAGCGGCGCATCTCGGCCGTGATCGGCGAGGGACTGATCTACGACCTGCGCTCGCGGGTCTACGCGCACATCCAGGAGATGCCGATCGCTTTCTTCTCGCGCACCCAAACCGGCGCTCTGATCAGCCGGCTCAACAATGACGTGATCGGCGCCCAGCAGGCCTTCACCGACCTGTTCTCCAACGTGGTGGGCAACTTCGTGCTCGTGACGATCATCCTCGTGACGATGTTCATCCTCTCCTGGCCCATTACCCTCGTCTCGCTCGTGCTGGTGCCCGCGTTCCTGCTGCCCGCGCGCTACGTGGGCCGTCGCCTGGGCAGTCTCTTTCAGCGCGGGATGGAGCTCAACGCCGAGATGAACATGGTCATGAGCGAGCGCTTTAACGTCGCCGGCGCGCTCGTCGTCAAGCTCTTCGGGCGTCCCCACGACGAGCTCGCGACCTTCGAGGGCCGCGCCGGCGAGGTGCGCGACATGGGGGTGCGCCAGGCGACCTACCAGCGGTTCTTCCTGGTCGCGCTGTCTCTGACGGCGTCACTCGCCACGGCGTTCGCCTATGGATTCGGCGGACTGGCGGCCCTGCGCGGAACGATGACCGTGGGCACCGTGGTGGCCCTGACGGCTTATCTCACCCGCCTCTACGGGCCGCTCACCCAGCTGTCGAATCTCAACATCGACTACATGTCGGCAATGGTCTCCTTCGAGCGCCTCTTCGAGGTGCTCGACCTCGAGCCGATGATCCGCGAGAGCGAGAACGCCATCGAACTCGCCGACGAACCGGTCGAGCTGCGCTTTGAGAGCGTTTCCTTCTCCTACCCCGGCGCCGAGGACGTGTCGCTGGCCTCGCTCGAAGCTGTCGCGGTGCTCGAGGACACCCCGCGCACCCCCGTGCTGCACGACGTGAACTTTCGCGTGGCCCCGGGCACGATGACGGCGCTGGTGGGGCCCTCGGGCGCTGGTAAGACCACGATCTCCCTGCTGGTCTCGCGTCTCTATGACGTCGACGAGGGGGCGGTTCGCCTCAACGGTATCGACGTGCGCGAGCTCACCACCGCCTCGCTGCGCGCGGCCGTAGGCGTCGTGACCCAGGACGCTCATCTCTTCCACGACACCCTGCGCGCCAATCTGGTCTTCGCCCGTCCCGGCGCGAGCGACGCCGAGCTCGAGAATGCGTTGCGCGCGGCCCAGATCTGGAACCTGGTGGTGAGCCTGCCCCAGGGGCTCGAGACGGTGGTGGGAGAGCGCGGGTACCGGCTCTCCGGTGGCGAGAAGCAGCGTGTGGCGCTCGCGCGACTGCTGCTCAAGTCCCCGCGTCTCGTGGTGCTCGACGAGGCGACCGCCCATCTCGACGCCGAGAGCGAGGCCGCGGTCCAACGCGCTCTCGACGAGACGATGAGCGCTCGCACGTCGCTCGTGATCGCTCACCGACTTTCAACGATTCGCAACGCCGATCAGATCCTGGTCGTCGCCGATGGCACCATTGTCCAGCGCGGCACCCACGCCGAACTCCTCGCCGCGGGCGGGCTCTATCGCGACCTCTACGAGACGCAATTCGCTCATCAGGAGCATTGAGCTCTTCGCGGGCGATCCTACGATGAGCCGGGATCTTTCGACTGGCCCGCCGCGAGGAGATCGATTCTTTGAGTGCTCTGCCCGTCGCTTCGAAGGTCTCGCGGGGATACGACGAGACCTTCATGGAGTGCTGTCGCGCCGAACTCGTCGTGCACGACGAGCACGTTGAGAAGGGCTTGGCCCACGTCGCGGTCGATGAGATGGGCATCGCTCTGGGTTTCTACGCGTTGAAGGAACCGGGGGAGCGAAGCGCCGAGCTCGAACTTCGTGGCACCCGCGCACCATCGCCGTGGCGTCGGACGGGTATTGCTCGCCGACGCGCACCGCGAGGCGCGCTAACGAGGTTGGTCGGTCCTGCTCGTCGAGTCAGAACCCTTCGCGGCAGCGTTCTACGAGCGAGAGGGTGCTGTGCTGATCGGCACGTCTGCGTCGCCCTCGACGCAGCGCGAACTGCTGCTCTTCGAGATTCGACTCTGACGGATCCTGGACCCTCGACATCGGGGTGTGTGTGTCAACCCATCGAGTGGGCGCCGCCGTCGACGTGGATGATCGAGGCTGACGTGCCGCGCAGCAGCGGCGACAGCATGGCGATCGCCGTGTCGGCGACGGCGCTCGAGTCGTGCACGTCCCAGCCCAGGGGAGCGCGATCGGCCCACGTGTCTTCGAAGAGCGAGAAGCCCGGAATCGACTTGGCCGCCATCGTGCGAATCGGCCCGGCGGCGAGCATGTTCACCCGAATGCGGTCCGGGCCCACCTCGCGAGCCAGGTAGCGCCCGAGCGACTCGAGGCCAGCTTTCATCACGCCCATCCAGTCATACATGGGATAGGCCCGGGTGCCGTCGAAGTCGAGCGCGATCACCGACGCGCCACCGGTCGCGGTGGACTTGGCGAGGAGGGGCCGGAACGCGCCGACCAGGGCCGCCAGCGAGTAGGTCGAGATTTGCATGGCGGTTGCCACGTCCGAAAAGGGCGCGACGAGCATTCCCGAGCCCAGGCACGAGGCGGGCGCGTAGCCAATGGCGTGCACCAGGCCGTCGAGGCGGCCGAAGCGGGACTCGACCTCGGCGACCGCGGCGGTGATCTCGGCGTCATTGGTCACGTCCAGGTCGATCACCTCGCCGATGTCGCCGAGCTTCTTCGCCGTGCGTCGGGTGATGGAGGCCGCCCGTCCAGCCCCCGAGAGCGCGATGGTGGCTCCCTCTTCGAGCGCGCGCTCAGCGATTCCGTAGGCCAGTGAGTCATCGGTCAGAACACCAGTGATCAGGATGCGGTGATCAGAGAGAAGAGCCATCTTGTTAGCGTACTCTCGACACTTATTGAGACGGGGACGACGATGACGACGGTGGGCATACTCGGAGGGACGGGTCCGGCGGGACGCGGGGTCGCGGTGCGACTCTCGGCCGCGGGTCACGACGTCGTGCTGGGTTCGCGCGACGCAGAACGCGCAGCGCAGGTGGCGAGCACGCTGACCGGTGAGATAACCGGTGCGAGCAACGACGACGCCGCGCACTGTGAGATCGTGGTCGTGGCCACGCCGTGGGACTCAGCTGTGGCCACGGTGCGTGCGGTGCGCGAGGCGCTCGCGGGCAAGATCGTGATCTCGATGGTCAACGCGCTGACCAAGGAGGGCCGCGAGATGCTGCCGATCTATCCGCCGCGCGGATCGATGGCCGCCCAGATCGCGGCCGCGCTGCCCGACAGCCACGTCGTGGGCGCGTTCCACCACCTGCCGGCCAGTGAGATGGAGAACCTCGAGAGCAGCCTGGCCGCCGACGTCGTGATCTTTGGTGACGACGCCGAGGCCCGTACGGCGGTTGAGGCGCTGGTCAATGAGATGCCGGGCCTGCGCGCGGTCGTGGCGGGCAGTACCTCGCTCGCCAGCGCCGTTGAGGCCTTCACCGCGGTGTGCATCTCGATCAACATCCGCCACAAGGCGCACAGCTACGTCACGCTCGCGGGGCTGTCCATCTGATGCAGCTCTACGACACGGCCCGGCGCGGCACCTTCCCCTTGGAGGTGGGGCCAATCGTCACGATGTACAGCTGCGGCATCACGCCGTACGACTCGGCGCACCTCGGACATGCCTACGTGTACCTGACCTTTGACGTGCTCCAGCGGCGCCTGCGTGACTTGGGACACGAGACGCGCTGCGTGCGCAACGTCACCGACGTCGACGATGACATCTTGCGCAAGTCCCGCGAACTGGGCGTGAACTACCTCGACCTGGCGGCCCAGGAGATGGCCAAGTTCGAGCGCGACATGGCCCATCTCAACCTGCTGGCCTGTTACAGCGAGCCGCGCGCCACCGGAGCGATCCCCGAGATCCTCACCCTGATTGGTCGGACCTTTGACGCCGGCCTGGCCTATCAGGTCGACGGCTACGTCTACTTCGAGGTCGCCAAGTTCCCTCGCTTCGGCCAGGTCAGCCACGAGAGCCACGCGGCGATGCTCGAGCTCGCGGCGACCCACGGCGGGCGGCCCGACGATCCACGCAAACGCGATCCGCTCGACTTCGTGCTCTGGCAGCCCTCGCTCGAGGACGAGCCGGCCTGGGAGTCGCGTTGGGGTGCCGGCCGGCCCGGTTGGCACATCGAGTGCTCGGCGCTCGCGCTGCGCGACCTCGGCGAGACTCTCGACGTGCACGGTGGCGGACGCGACCTGGCTTTTCCTCACCACGAGTGTGAGGCGGCTCAGAGCGAGGCCGTGACCGGTACCGCTTTCGTCAAGCACTGGCTCCACGTCGGACTGGTGGGTCTCGACGGCACCAAGATGTCCAAGTCTCTCGGGAATCTCGTGTTCGTGGGCGACCTCGTGGCCGCGGCCGAGCCCGCGGCGGTGCGTCTGGCCCTGCTCGATCAGCACTATCGCGAGGACTGGGAGTGGCGCGAGGAGCTACTCAGCACCGCCGTGTCGCGCCTGGCCACGTGGCGCTCGACACTCACTTCGGGTCGCGGCGGAGCCGTGCTCGACGAGGTGCGCGGCGCGCTCGACAACGACCTCGACACGCCCGGCGCCGTTCGCGCGATCGACGACGCGGCCCACGCCGGCTACAACGTCGCTTCGGCCGCGGCGTTACTCGGCGTTACTCTGTAGGACATGAAGGGCAGCCATGGCCGAGATTGACGTCGTTCTTCCTGACGGATCCCACAAATCCCTGCCCGAGGGGGCCACGGCGGGCGACGTCGCGGCCGCGATTGGTGCTCGCCTGGCTAAGGACGCAGTGGCCGCGCGCATCGACGGCGTCTTGAGCGATCTCACAGCCAGCGTGCCCAACGGCGCCCACGTGGGGATCGTCACTCCCGCGAGCGACGACGGTCGTGAGATCCTGCGTCACTCGAGCGCCCACGTGATGGCCCAGGCCGTCACCCGGCTCTGGCCGGGGGCGAAGTACGCGATCGGACCGGCCATCGAGAACGGCTTCTACTACGACTTCGAACTGCCCGGCGGGGCTCACTTCACTGACGAGGACCTCGCGCGCATTGAGGCCACGATGCGCGAGATCGTCGCCGAGGACCAGCCCTTCACACGCCGCGAGATGTCCATCGACGACGGTTTGGCCGTCTTCGCCGACCAGCCCTTCAAGCTCGAGATCATCACCAAGGTTAGAGAGGGCGCCGACGACGACGAGGACCTCGGCGAGGTCTCGGCCGGACCGGTCGTGTCCGTATACGCCAACTCCGAGGGGTTTGTCGACCTATGCCGCGGCCCCCACGTGCCCTCGACCAAGCGCCTGGGCCACTTCAAGCTGATGCGCGTCGCTGGTGCCTACTGGCGTGGCGACGAGAAGCGGCCCCAGCTCCAGCGCGTCTACGGCACGGCGTGGGAGTCGGCTGCGGCCCTAGACGCCCACCTGCACCAGCTCGAAGAGGCGGAAAAGCGCGATCATCGGCGCCTGGCGACCGAGCTCGACCTGCTGAGCTTTCCTAGCGAGCTCGGCGGGGGACTCGCCGTGTGGCACCCGCGCGGGGGCATCGTGCGCAAGCAGATGGAGGACTTCAGTCGGGCGCGTCACCTTGAGGGTGGCTACGAATTCGTGGTGACCCCGCATCTGGCCAACGCGCGGCTCTTTGAGACCTCCGGTCACCTCGGCTTCTACAAAGACGGCATGTACCCGCCCATGGAGATGGACAACGGGACTTACTACATGAAGCCGATGAACTGCCCGATGCACTGTCTGATCTTTCGCAGCCGGGCCCGCAGCTACCGCGAGCTGCCGCTGCGGCTCTTCGAGCTCGGCACCGTGTATCGCTACGAGCGCGCCGGAACCCTGCACGGGCTGATGCGCATCCGCGGCTTCACCCAAGACGACAGTCACATCTACTGCACCGAGGAACAGCTCGAAGGAGAGATCATCTCGTTGCTGGGTTTCGTGATGGACGTGCTGCGCGCCTTCGGCTTCAGTGAGTTCACGGCGAACCTCTCCACCAAGGACCCCGAGAAGTACGTCGGCAGCGACGAGATCTGGGAGAAGTCGACCGACGCGCTGCGCGGAGCCCTCGAGCGTTTCGGGCTCGAGTATCAGATCAAGAAGGGCGACGCAGCCTTCTACGGGCCCAAGATCGACATCGACGTGCGCGACGCGATCGGGCGGACCTGGCAGCTCTCGACCATCCAGTGCGACTTCAACCATCCCGAGCGCTTCGACCTCGAGTACGTGGGCGCCGACAACCAGCGCCACCGGCCAATCATGCTGCACCGCGCGCTCTTTGGCTCCATCGAGCGCTTCTTCGGTGTGCTGCTCGAGCACTACGCGGGCAACCTGCCGACCTGGCTCGCGCCCGAGCAGGTGCGTGTGCTCGGTGTGCGCAACGACCACGACGACTACGCGCGCGAAGTGGCCGCGCACTTGAAGGCGACGGGCGTGCGCGTCAGCGTCGAAGTGGCCAACGAGCCCCTGGGCGCGCGCATCCGGCGAGCGAAGATGGAGAAGATCCCCTACGTGCTCGTCGTCGGCGACGACGACGTGGCGAGCGGCACCCTGGGCGTGAACGCGCGGGGCTCGAACGATCCCTCGCGCGGGGTCAGCCTGAGCGAGTTCACGACGGCGTTGCACGCCGAGATCCTCGCCCACGGGCGACCCGACGCCGACTGATGCCCCTCGAACGATTCTCGGCGGCCTGGCGCGAGCAGTACGTCGGCTCCGCCACGACGCCGAGCGACGGCTGCGTGTTCTGCACGCTGGCAACCCAGGAGGTCAGTGAGAGCACCGGCGTGCTCTGGCGCTCGTCGCATACCTACGTCGCCCTCAACGCCTTCCCCTACGGGTCGGGCCACCTGCTCATCCTGCCCTACGCCCACGTCGCCGACCTCGAGGACCTCGACGAGGACTCCTACGCCGACCTCTTTCTCACGCTGCGCCGCGCGGTCCTGGCCCTGCAGTCGGCCTACGGCGCGGATGGACTCAACATCGGCATGAATCTGGGCCAGGCCGGAGGAGCCGGGATTCCCCAGCATTTGCACGCCCACGCGCTGCCGCGCTGGCTGGGTGACACCAACTTCATGACCACGGTGGGCGAAACCCGGGTCCTGCCGGAGTCCCTGGAATCGACCTGGCACAAGGTCCACACGTCGCTTTCAGCCCCGTGAGAGAGTCCGTGGCCGGTAGACTCGCTCTGAGACCGGAGGCCTGATGTTCGACGGCAGATTCCGCAGGGGAATAGATGCGACGACCGCTCCGGTGGGGCGCTGGCTCGTGCGCGCCGGTTTCTCCGCTGACGCCCTGACCGCCTCGGGACTCGTCTTTGCCTTCGCGACCGCATGGGCGATCGCGGTGGGTCATCACCACCTGGCGATCTTCCTGCTGGCGGCGACCGGCTTTCATGACATGCTCGACGGCGCGGTCGCCAAGGCCTCGCATCGCGCTAGTCAACGCGGGAGCTTCTTTGATTCGGTGATCGACCGGGTCTCGGACGCCCTGCTCCTGGGCGGGACGGCCTATTACCTGACGGCCCACCACCACGGTCAGCTCGTGCTGTTGCCCTTCGCGATCTTGACGACGACGTTCCTGATCTCCTACCAGCGCTCTAAGGCCGAGAGCCTGGGACTCAGCGCCAAGGGTGGTCTGATGGAGCGCGCTGAGCGGATGATCCTGCTCGGCGTCGGCCTGCTCGCGACCGCGATCTTCATTCCTGTGCTGTGGCTGATGCTCGCCCTGACCGCGATGACCGCCGCAGGCCGATTCTGGCGCGTGTGGCAGATCGCGGCTCGACCCGAGCCCGTGCGCAGCCACGCGTATCGCCCGCGCGCCCACAGCGGCCGTCGCCCGCGTCGATTGACGCGCTCGTCGCGTCACTGATGAATCCACGGGTACGCGTCGCCCTCTTTCGGGCCGCGGGAGCGGTGCTCGAAACCCTGCCCGAATCGGTCGATCGCGCACTCGCGAGAGGGGGCGGACGGATCTTTTACAAAGTGAGCGCCGAGAAGCGGCGCGTCGTGGCGGCCAATTTGGCGGTCGTCCTGGGCGAGGGGGCCGACCCCGCGCGCCTCGAGCGACTCGTGGCCGCCTCCTTTGACAGCTACGCCCAGTACTGGGCCGAGAGCGCGAAGCTGCCGTCGCTCGCCCCCTCGGTCATCTCGTCACGCTTTTCGATCACCCAGGGCCAGGAAAACCTGGTCGCCGCCGTTGGCGCGGGCAAGGGAGTGGTGGTGGCGCTGCCGCACCTGGGCAGCTGGGAGTGGGGCGGTGCCTTCTTGGCGCGACTTGGCATGCCGATGCTCGCGGTGGCCGAGGTGCTCGATCCGCCCGAGCTCTTCGACTGGTTCGCCGAGAAACGCCGCCAGATCGGCATAGAGATAGCCCCGCTCGACGAGCGCGCTGGTGCCGTGTTGCTGGGACGACTGCGCTCGGGGGGGATCGTGGGCCTGCTCTGTGACCGCGACATCCAGGGCAACGGGGTCGAGGTTGAGTTCTTCGGTCGTCGCGTCACCCTGCCCGCTGGCCCGGCGACCCTGGCGCTGCGAACCGGCGCGGCCCTCGTGGTGGCGGCCTGTTACTCGGGGCCGGGACTTGATCACCACGCGATCGTGCGCGGGCCCCTCGAGGTCGTCCGCGAGGGCCGCCTCGGCGCCGACGTGACCCGGGTGACCCAGATGATCGCCACCGAGCTCGAGGAGCTGATCCGGCGCGCGCCCGAGCAGTGGCACGTGCTTGAGGAGCGCTTTACGTGAGTCGCATCGCACTGGTCTCGCCCTACGCCCTCTCGGTGCCGGGCGGGGTCCAAGAGCAGGTCCTCGCCATGAGCCGCGAACTCGCCCGTCGTGGCTACGAGGTCCTCGTGGTGGCGCCCGACGCGAAGGACCATGCGACCTACGACACGCCGGCGCGCGTGGCGCGATTCGGCGCGCGGCTCTCCTTGCCAGCGAACGGCTCCAAGGCGCCCCTCACCTTGTCGCCGACGGCCGCGGTCGCCGCGCGGCGCGACATCGAGGGCTTTCGCCCCGACGTCGTGCACTACCACGAGCCCTTCGCGCCGCTGATCGGCTGGTCCAGCCTGTGGCGCCACCGAACTCCCGCCGTCGCCACGCTGCATCGCAGCGGTGTGGGGCCGGCGCTGCGTCTCACCCGTCCGCTGCTCGCCGCGCTCGCCACTCGCCTCGATGTCGCCGCCGCCGTCTCGCCGGCTGCGGCCGCCACGTGGTCTGGGGCCGCGCCCCTCGCACCGGTCGTGCTCTTTAACGGCTTCGAGGCGGAACGCTTTCGCACCTTCGCCCGCGAGGTGCCCGAGGAGGTGCGGGTGATCTTCGTGGGCCGCCTCGAAGAGCGCAAGGGCGCAGGCGACGTCATCCGCGCGGTCCAGATCCACAACGCGACGCACCCGGCGGCCCCTTGGCGACTCTCCGTTGTGGGTGACGGCGCCCAGCGCGCCGAGCTCGAGGCGCTGGCGGGTAACGACGAGCGCATCAGCTTTCTTGGCGCGGTTTCCGACGCGCACAAGCGCGACCTGTTGCGCCGTTCGAGCGTGGCGGTCGCCGCCTCCACTTACGGCGAGAGCTTCGGCCTCGTCGTTCTCGAACCGATGGCGAGTGAGGTGCCGGTCGTGGCCTCGGACATCGAGGGCTATCGCGACGCCGCCGGCGGGCACGCGACGCTCTATCGCGCGGGCGACCCCGTCGCCCTCTCAGAGGCCATTACCGTCGCGCTGGCCACGACCACCCCTGAGAGCATCGCCGCGGCGAGCGCGCACGCGGCGAACTGGTCGATGTCGCATCTGATGGACCTCTACGAGGGCCTCTACGAGCGAGCTCGGGGTGAATTTACGCGCGTCCAGTAGCCTGGTGTCGTGGCCACCAAGAATCGACCGCGCTCGCGCCGGTCACAGCATCGAGAGGGGACCCCCTACGTAGCTCCCGTGCTCGACCCGACCTGGCAGAGCCCCTACGTGCCCTCGGCCGGCGAGCGCCACGCCAACGCGGTGGCCCTGCGCCGCTTCGCGATCCGCCGCAAGATCCCGGCGTCGATTACCGTGGGCGTCGCGGTCGTCGTGCTCGTCGCCCTCTTCTCGGTCAGCGTGTGGCTGCCGGTACTCGCTGTTCTCATCGCCCTCGTCTACGCCTGGGACCTGCGTCGCTCGCTGGTGGGTATCGAACGTCAGGGCCAGCGCCTTGGCGCCACGATGCGCGAGACCTTCCGCGTGGCCGGCACGTCGACCGACCGAGCCCGCCTGGACACGATCATCGAGCGCCTGACGGCCACCTTTGGCGTCGACGGCGTCGAGGCCGTCATCGTCGACGATCCGGTCTACAACGCCGCCCTGGTGCCGAATGGGTCCGGGTTGAACTTCTTCATCACGGTCGCCGCGGTGCACGACTTCGATCTCATCGAGATCGAGGGCGTGGTCGCGCACTGCTTGGCCCGACACCGCCTGGGGCTGCTCGAGCGCCAGAGTGCGGCGGCGCTCGCCAACGTCAGCGACGAGGTCCGCCGCGAGCTCTACAGCCCCGCCAGCGCCTACCGCGCCGACGAGGTGGCCGCGGCCACGATCCGCTACCCGTTGGGACTGGCCGCGGCGCTACGGCGCTGCGCGAACCAGGCCGTGGCGAGCACCTCGTTCTTCGCCGGGGAGACTTACGCCCAGTGGCACGGGGTCTGGTTCAACCCGGCCTCGGGGCGCGCCACCGACTTCTCGGACCTCGACGACGTCACGGTGCGCGCGGCCGCCCTCGAAGAGTGGTGAGAAACGCCCGGTAAAGTGGGCCCATGAGCCCAGAGACCTCTTCCACCGGTAGCCAACTCGTCAAGCGCGGCCTGGCCGACATGCTGCGGGGGGGAGTGATCATGGATGTGGTCAACCCCGAGCAGGCCAAGATCGCCGAGGACGCCGGCGCGGTCGCCGTCATGGCGCTCGAGCGCGTGCCGAGTGACATCCGTCGCGACGGCGGCGTCGCGCGCATGTCCGATCCGCAGATGATCCAGGAGATCCAGGCGACCGTGACGATCCCGGTCATGGCCAAGGCACGCATCGGACACTTCGCCGAGGCCCAGATCCTCCAGGCGCTCAACGTGGATTACATCGACGAGTCCGAGGTGCTCACCCCGGCCGACGAGGAGAACCACATCGACAAGTGGGCCTTCACGGTGCCCTTCGTCTGCGGGGCGACCAACCTCGGCGAGGCGCTGCGGCGCATCGGCGAGGGCGCGTGCCTGATCCGCTCCAAGGGCGAGGCCGGCACCGGCAACGTCGTCGAGGCCGTGCGCCACCTGCGCACGATCAACGCCCAGATGCGACGCCTCCAGAGTGCTGACTCCTCCGAGCTCTTCGCCCTGGCCAAGGACCTGGGTGCGCCACTGCCCCTGGTGCGCGAGGTGGCAGAGACGGGGCACCTGCCCGTGCCGATGTTCTGCGCCGGGGGCATCTCCACCCCGGCCGACGCGTCGCTCGTCCTGCAGCTCGGCGCCGAGGCCGTCTTCGTGGGCTCAGGGATCTTCAAGAGCGAGGACCCCACGCGCATGGCCCACGCGATCGTTGAAGCCACCACCCACTTCCGCGACGCCGACGTCGTGGCCAAGGTCTCGACCGGACTCGGCGCGGCGATGCGCGGAGCCGAGACCGCGACACTCGAGCAGCGCCTGGCCGAACGCGGCTGGTAGTGCGCGTCGGCGTCTTGGCCCTTCAGGGCGACGTGCGCGAGCACACCGCGACTCTGCGTGCCTTGGGGGCCGAACCTGTGGCGGTGCGTCGCGCCGAGCACTTAGAGGATCTCTCCGGTGTGATCTTGCCCGGCGGGGAGTCCACCGCGATCGCCCACCTGCTCGCCACGTCGGGTCTGCGTGAGCCGCTGGCCAAGGAGATCGAGTCGGGGCTGCCCGTCTTTGGCACGTGCGCGGGGCTGATCCTGCTCTCGCGCCAGGTGCTCGATGGTCGCGCCGATCAGTGGAGCTACGCGGCGCTCGACGTCGCGGTGCGCCGCAACGGCTACGGACGCCAGGTGGCCAGCTTCGAGACAACCCTTGACGTCGAGGGTCTCGGCGAGGTCCCCGGGGTCTTCATCCGTGCGCCCAAGATCGAGTCCTGGGGCGAGTCCGTCGACGTGCTCGCCACCCACGACCACGGCGACGGGGACTTTCCCGTGCTCGTTCGCCAGGGTTCAGTGTGGGGCTGCGCCTTTCACCCCGAGTTGACGAGCGATACACGGGTCCACGAGCTCTTCGTCACGTCCCTGGCCGACCGCTAGCATTAACGCGCCCTGCGGGGCAGGAGGAACTATGTCCGGCCATTCGAAGTGGGCAACGACCAAGCACCGTAAGGGTGCCAAGGACAGCGCTCGCGCCAAGGTGTTCGCCAAGATCATCCGTCAGGTGGAGGTCGCCGCGCGTGAAGGTGGGGGAGACCCCGCCGCCAACGCCAGTCTGCGCACCATGTTTCAAAAGGCCCGCGAGGCCTCGGTGCCCATCGACACGATCGAGCGCGCGATCAAGCGCGGCACCGGCGAGCTCGAGGGCGTGCGCTACGAGCCCGTGACCTACGAGGGATACGCCCCCGGAGGGATCGCGGTCATCGTCGAGACACTCACCGACAATCGCAACCGCACCAGCGCCGAGATCAAGCACCTGTTCTCCAAGAACGGCGGTTCCATCGCCGAACCGGGCGCAGTCTCCTGGCAGTTCGACCGCAAGGGCGCGATCGAGGTCGCTGGGCCCCTAGACGAGGACCAGCTCCTCGAGTGGGTTCTCGAGGCCGGCGGCGAGAACATGGCAGCCACCGGCGACAACTTCCTCGTCACCACGGCACCGACGGACTTGGGCAAGGTTCGCGACGCCCTCGAGGGCTTTGGCGTGAAGGTGCTGTCGGCCGATCTCACGCTCGAGGCCCAAAACCAGATCGAGGTCAGCGACGCGAGCGACGCCAAGAAGATCTTGCGGCTCATCGACGCCATCGACGACCACGACGACGTCCAGAACGTCTACGCGAACTTCGACGTCGCCGACGAGATCCTGGCCGCGCTCGAAGAGTAGGTCCACCGTCTTCGGTGCGCGCTGGGTAATATCGAACGTATGTTCGTACTTGGCATCGACCCAGGCCTGACCCGCTGCGGGTTCGGCCTCGTCGAGGGGGGCCTCGTGGGGCCCGAATCCTTTCGCGCGGCGACGGCCGGCGTGCTCGCGACCGATCCCGACGCCCCGGTCGAGGCTCGCCTGGCCCAGATCTACGCGGACCTGGGTGAGCTCTACGACCAGTACGCGCCCGACGTGGTCGTCGTCGAGAGGGTCTTTTTCATGCGCAACGCGAAGACCGCGATTCCCGTCGCCCAGGCGAGCGGTGTCGCGGTGGCGCTCGCCGGCGCGCGCGGCGCACTGGTGCGCCAGTTCACCTCTCAGGAGGTCAAACTCGCGGTCGCCGGTTACGGCGCGGCGAGCAAGTCCCAAGTCCAGGGGATGGTCGCTCGGCTCTGTGCTCTTAGCTCAGTGCCGCGTCCTCCCGACGCAGCCGACGCGCTGGCCCTGGCGATCACCTATCTGATGGTGGCGCGTCTCGAGTCGCGCTATCCGGTGGTCACGTGATCGGCTGGCTCGCCGGGGTGGTGCGGCGCAACGACGCGGGGCTCGTGATCCTGGACGTCGGCGGGGTGGGCTATCAGGTCCACCTAGCCTCGCGCCGCGAGGTGGCCGTGGGCTCGTCGCTCGAAGTACACGTGCGCACCGCCGTTCGCGACGACACCATCCTGCTTTACGGATTCCTCGAGGCCGAAGAGAGGGACTTCTTCGACCAACTCCTCGCCACCCCCGGGGTGGGCCCCTCGACCGCGCTCGCGGCGCTGCGCACGATGGAGATGACCCAATTGGTCAGCGCGATCGAGGCGGGCGACGTCAAGACTGTCGCGACCGTGCCGGGCGTGGGTGCCAAGACGGCCAGTCGTATCGTGCTCGAGCTGCGCGGCAAGGTCGTCGCGCCCCTCGATGCGGTGGCGGTGCCGCGTGATCTCGACGACGCCTTGCGTTCCCTTGGCTACTCGGCGAGCGAGATCCGCGACGCGCTCGCCGACGTGGACATCCCCGACGGCGAGGCCGCCGCATTGCGCGTCGCGCTCTCTCGATTGGGACGATCGTGAGGCGCGACACTGAACTGGAGTCCTCACTGGTGGCCGCCAGCGAGCGCGAAGTCGTCATGGACGCGACGTTGCGCCCGGCGCGTCTGGCCGACTTCGTCGGCCAGCGCGAACTCGTCGGACACCTCGAGATCGTGCTCGGCTCGGCGCGTTCACGCGGCCAGGTCGCCGACCACCTCCTCTTCGCCGGCCCTCCGGGGCTCGGCAAGACGTCCCTCGCCGCCATCGTGGCGGCCGAGATGGGCGCCACGATGCGCACGACTGCCGGGCCGGTACTCTCGCGCCCCGGCGATGTGGCGGCGCTGCTCACGGATCTTGCGGAGGGCGACGTGCTCTTCATTGACGAGATTCACCGCCTGACCCGGGCGGTCGAAGAGGTGCTTTATTCGGCCATGGAGGACCGCCGCCTTGACGTGATGGTCGGTCGTGGTCCCTCGGCGCGCTCGATTCGACTCGAGCTCGCACCA
>JAJYGN010000095.1 GCA_021790675.1 Actinomycetes bacterium | reverse complement strand
TTCCGATCTCCGAGAACAACGTGACGCGCATCGTGCTCGAGATGCTCGGCGTCACGCTCTCGGCCGACGCGCGGGCCCGCGCGATCCAGCTACCGGCCTGGAACGAAGCTCTCGGCCTGCCGCGGCCCTGGGACCAGCAGTGGAGCCTTCGCGCCCAGCAGATCCTCGCCTACGAGAGCGACCTGCTCGACTACCCCGACATCTTCGCCGGCTCCAAGGTCATGGAGGAGAAGGTCCACGAGCTGAGCGTTGGCGCCCGCGCCGAACTCGACGACGTGCTGGCCCTGGGCGGGGCCTTCGCCGCGATCGAGGAGCTCAAGAGGCGCCTCGTCGCCAGCCAGGCCGAGCGCGTGGCGCGTATCGAGTCCGGCGAGCAGGTCGTCGTCGGAGTGAACCGCTTCGTCGAGACGGCGCCGTCTCCGCTCACCAGCGGCGAGGGACCTCGCGCGATCCTTACCGTCGACCCCGCAGTCGAGACCGCCATCGTCGAGGGACTGCGCCAGTGGCGCGCCGCGCGCGACGAGACCGCCGTGGCGGCGGCCCTAACCGAGCTCGCCCGCGTGGCCGCGAGCGACGAAAACATCATGGAAGCGACAATCGCCCTGGCCAAGGTCGGCGGCACGACCGGCGAGTGGGCCAACGCCCTGCGTGCGGTCTTCGGCGAGTACCGTGCGCCGACCGGAGTCGGCGGCGGCTCGCACGCGCGTGGCGAGGCCTTCGCCCAACTGGTCGCGCGCAGCCGCGCGATCACCGAGCGGCGCGGGGCGCCGCCGCGCCTCCTCGTCGCCAAGCCCGGCCTCGACGGTCACTCCAACGGCGCCGAACAGATCGCCGTCGCCGCGCGTGACGCCGGCTTCGAAGTCGTCTACCAAGGGATCCGCCTGTCACCCGAAGAGATCGTGGCCACGGCGCGCGACGAGGACGTCGACATCGTGGGCATCTCGATCCTCTCGGGATCGCACCTCGCCCTCGTGCCGCGCGTGCTCGAGGGCCTGGCCGCCGCGGGACTCGACGTGGCGGTGGTGGTGGGCGGCATCGTGCCAGGCGAGGACGCCGAGAGCCTGCGTCGCGCGGGGGTTGCCGCGATCTACACGCCCAAGGACTTCTCGCTGGCCGTGATCATGGACCAGCTGCTCAGCATCGTCGAGGCGCGCTAGCGAGTACGCGCGGGTGCCAGGGCGCCGTGGTGAAACCACCGCCCGCTAAAGCGCCACGCCGGCGTCGCGTCGACGACCGGCGCGTCGCGGCGCACCTGGGCCAGGGCGACCAGCACCGCGGCCACATCCTCTTCGTACAGAGGGCGCGGGGTGAGCCCGTAGGTCACAGCGGAACGTTTCCGTGCTTGCGCTTGGGCAGCGTCTCGCGCTTGGAGCGCAGCAGGTCGAGGCTACGCACCAGCACGGCGCGCGTTTCGGCCGGGTCGATCACGTCATCGATGATCCCGCGCTCGGCCGCGATGTAGGGGGTCGCGTAGCGCTCCTCATACTCGTCGACGAGCGTCGCGCGCAGCGCGACCGGGTCCTCGGCCGCGAGCAGATCGCGACGGTGCACGATTTCGACTGCCCCCGAGGAGCCCATCACCGCGAGCTCGGCGCTCGGCCAGGCGTAGGAGAAGTCGGCGCCGATGGACTTGGAGTTCATGACGACGTAGGCGCCGCCGTAGGCCTTGCGCGTGATGACCGAGACCCGCGGCACCGTGGCCTCGCAGAACGCGTAGAGCAGCTTCGCCCCGTGGCGGATGATCCCGCCGTACTCCTGGTCGACGCCGGGCATGAAGCCCGGCACGTCGACGAAGGTGACGATCGGCACGTTGAACGCGTCACAGGTCCGCACGAAGCGCGCGGCCTTCTCGCTCGAGTCGATGTCGAGCACGCCGGCGAGCGTCTGGGGCTGATTGGCCACGATGCCCACCGCGTAGCCGTCGATGCGCGCGAAGCCGCACGTGATCTGTTGGGCGTACGTCGCGTGCACCTCCATGAAGTCGCCGTCGTCGACCACCGCGGTGATGACCTTCTTCATGTCGTAGGGCTGGTTCGAGGACGCCGGCAGCACGTCGAGCAACTCTTCGCAGCGCCGTGACGGGTCGTCGCCCGAGAGGATCCGCGGCGGCTCCTCGAGGTTGTTCGAGGGCAGGAACGACAGGAGGTAACGCACCTCGTCGAGGGCGCTCTTCTCGTCGGCGAGCACGAAGTTGGCCACCCCGGACTTCGTCGCGTGGGTCTGGGCGCCGCCGAGCTCTTCGAGGGTGACGTCCTCACCGGTCACGGTCTTGACGACGTCGGGACCCGTGATGAACATGTGACTGGTCTCCTTGACCATCACGATGAAGTCGGTCATCGCTGGCGAGTAGACGGCGCCTCCCGCGCACGGGCCCATGATGACCGAGATCTGGGGAACGACGCCCGACGCGCTGGCGTTGCGACGAAAGATCCCCCCGTAAGCGTTCAGGGCCGCGACCCCCTCTTGGATGCGCGCTCCGGCGCCGTCGTTGAGACCGATGATGGGCAGCCCGGTCGCCACGGCGAGGTCCATGATCTTGTGGATCTTCGCGCCGTGGGTCTCGCCCAGAGCGCCGCCAAAGACCGTGAAGTCCTGGGAGTAGACGCAGACCTTGCGCCCGTCGATGGTGCCGAACCCGGTCACGACGCCGTCGGTGTAGGGGCGCGAGTCCTCGAGCCCCATGCCCGAGGCGACGTGGCGCGTCAGCATATCCAACTCTTGAAAGGAGCCCTCGTCGAGGAGGTACTCGACCCTCTCGCGGGCGGTCATCTTGCCGCGGGCGTGGTGGCGCTCGATCGCCGCCTCCCCGCCGGCGTCACGCGCCTCGGCCTTGCGGGCGGCGAGGGCGGCTACACGGTCGGCCATCGAGTGTTCCATGGGCACAGGCTACAAGTCGCGCCCTCGGCGCATCGGCGCCGCGCGCGGCGCGACTACTCCGAGGTCGCCGCCACCTCGGGTGCGGCGCGACCCTCTTGGACGAGCTCGATCAGCGTGCCGCCCATCGTCTTGGGGTGGACGAAGGCGACGGTGGTGTTGCGCGATCCCGGACGAGGCGCCTGGTCGATCACGCGCCCCCCGGCGGCCTTAACGGCTTCGAGGGCCGCCGCGCAGTCCGCCACGCGATAGCCCACGTGGTGCAGGCCCTCACCGCGCTTCTCCAGGAACGTGGCGACGGGCGACGCGGCGTTCGTCGGCGTCAGGAGCTGGATGTAGGAGTCGGCCACGGCGATGAGCGCTTCCTCGACCCCGTCGGAGGCCACCACCTCGCGGTGCACGACGCGCGCGCCGAGCACGTCCTCGTACCAGGCGACCGTGCTCGCCAGGTCGCGCACGGCGATCGCAACGTGGTCGATCTCGATGAGCAGGTTCTCCATCAGCCCTCGCGGTCGTGACGGCGAAAGATCGTCAGGCGCTCCTCGCCCACTCGCGCGCGCGTCTCGGGGTCCGAGATGCCCAGTCCCTCGCGCTCGGCCACGCAGAGGATGCCGATCTTGCCCTCGTGGCGGTTGTGGTGCATCTCGTAGGTCGCCTCACCGGTCTGCTCGAGGGGAAAGACCGCCGACAGCGGCGGCACGACCTTTCCGTCGATCAGCGTCTGGTTCGCGGCCCACGCCTCGCGGTAGTTCGCAAAGTGGGTGCCCTTGATCGTCTTGAGCTTCATCCACAGGTGACGGTTGTCGTACTCGATCATGTAGCCGCTCGTGGCCGCGCAGGTCACGATCGTGCCGGCTCGCTTGGCGACGAAGACGCTCGCGCCCATCGTCGAGCGACCCGGGTGCTCAAAGACGATGTCCGGGTCCTCGCCCACCAGTGCGCGGATGTCCTTGCCCAGTCGGCGCCACTCGGACTCGTCCTGGGTGTGCTCGTCCTTCCAGAAGCGGTAGTCCTTCTCGCGCCGGTCGATCACGTACTCGCATCCCAGCTCGCGCAGCGTCGCCACCTTCGACGCGCTCGAGACGACGCCGATCGGGATGCCCCCGGAGTTGAGCACGTGCTGGACCGCGAAGGAGCCGATGCCCCCGGACGCCCCCCAGATGAGGACCTTGTCGCCCTGGGTGACCGGCGCGCCGTTGCGCGAGACCAGCATGCGATACGAGGTCGAGTTGGTCAGAGCGTTGACCGCCGCCTCCTCCCAGGTCAGGTGTTTGGGTTTGGGCATCAGCTGGTTGGCCTTGACCAACGTGATGTCGGCGAGGCCGCCGAAGTTGGTCTCAAATCCCCAGATGCGCTGATTGGCCGCGAGCATCGAGTCGTCGTGCCCGCTGGGGTCCTGGTCGTCGACGTGGTTGCAGTGGATGGTGACCTCGTCGCCGACCTTCCAGTTGCGAACGGCCGAGCCGGCGCGCACGACCACCCCGGCGGCGTCGGAACCCAGCACGTGGTAGTCGCGGGCGTGGCGCGCGCCCCAGTAGGACTCGCGGCCCAGGCGATCCAGGAAGCCAAACGTCGACAGGGGCTCGAAGATGCTCGTCCAAACGGTGTTGAAGTTGATTGAGGAGGCCATCACCGCGACGAAGACCTCGTCGGGCGCCATCTCGGGCAGCTCGAACTCCTCAAGGTGCAGGCTGGCCCGCGGGTCCTTGTCGTGCGAGGCGACGCCGTCGAACATGTGCTGGTCCTCGCGGCGTACGACGATGCCGCGGGACGTGGCGGGCAGGGGAGCCGCAGCGAGGACGTCGGGCGACGCACCGGCGCGAACTGCGTCGAGGAGCTCACTCATTGTCGAGACACTACCGGCCGCCCATCGAACTCGCCCGCGAGAACCCGACGATTTGACGGCGCCCGTGGCGGGTCTATCGTGGCATCGTCACACGAACAGTGAGGAGTTCCCATGTCGCGCAGCGTCATCGTCGCTGGAAAGCGCACCCCGATCGGCAAGCTGGCGGGTGCCTTCGCCAGCCTGAGCGCCCAGGACCTGGGAGGACTGGCGATCAAGGCCGTCCTCGAAGAGACCGGCGTCGATCCGGCGACCATCGACGCGGTGCTAATGGGCCAGGTCATCCAGGCCGGCCAGGGCCAGATCACCGCCCGCCAGGCAGCCGAGCGCGCCGGCATCCCGCTCTCGGTGCACGCCACCACGATCAACAAGGTCTGCCTGTCGGGTCTGCAGACCCTTCACCTGGCCGACCTCATGATCCGCGCCGGCGAGGCCGACATCGTGATCGCCGGCGGCATGGAGTCGATGACGAACGCCCCCTACCTGCTGCCCGGCGCGCGCGCCGGCTACCGCATCGGCGACGCGAGCCTCGTCGACTCGATGATGTTCGACGGACTGACCTGCGCCTTCGACCACTGCGCGATGGGACTGGCCACCGAGCGCTACAACAAGGGCGCCATCAGCCGCGAGCGCCAGGACGAGTTCTCCGCGCGCTCGCACCAGCTCGCCGCCGCCGCGATCGCCGCGGGCAAGTTCGCCGAGGAGATCACACCGGTCAGTGTCGCTCAGCGCAAGGGCGACCCGCGCTTCGTCGAAGTCGACGAGGGCGTGCGCGCCGAGACGACGGCGGCCTCCCTGGCCGGGCTGCGTCCGGCCTTCGACAAGGACGGCACGATCACCGCAGGGAACGCCTCGCAGATCTCCGACGGCGCCGCGGCCCTAGTGATGATGTCCGCGGAGCGCGCCGCCGCCCTCGGACTGACCCCGCTGGGTGAGATCATCAGCTACGGCGAGGTCGCCGGGCCGGACACGTCGCTTCTCAACCAGCCCTCGCACGCCATCGCCAAGGCTTCGGCCAAGGCCGGCCTCGACCCTGCGGGCTACGACCTCTACGAGATCAACGAGGCCTTCGCGGCGGTCGGTCTCGCCTCGGCCGACGACCTCGGACTCGACGAGTCCAAGATCAACGTCAACGGCGGGGCGATCGCCTTGGGGCACCCCGTCGGCATGTCGGGCTCTCGCCTCGCGCTGACCGCCCTCTACGAGCTGCGCCGCCGCGGCGGCGGCACCGCGGCTGTCGCGCTCTGTGGTGGTGGCGGTCAGGGCGACGCCGCGATCCTGCGCTCGCTCTAGGTTTCTGCTCGCCACGGGGTGTCGAGTCAGCGAGGCCCAAGTCCAACACTGACCCATCGAGGAGGTCACCCTCGAGTTAGATGAACCGTCACGTCAAAGACGCGCTGCGAGCGGAGATACGGTCGCGGGCCCGCGAGTGAATCCGTTAGAGGTGCGGCCGCGTGAATGAGGTCATTGTCGTATAGACGACGATGTTCGACTCGTAGTGGCCCGTCGCCCGGTTGAAGACTCCGCCACACGTGACCAGCTGCAGCGCGCTGTAAGACCGCATGCCATAGACGGTCCTGTCGGGGAAGTTGCTCTTCGAATACTCACGGACTCCAATTACCGTGAAGTGCACGACCGCATGATCAGCCAAGTTCACGACGATCGCATTACCAGGGCGCAGACGCGACAGATAGAAGAAGACCGCCGGCCCCTTGTAACTGTCCACGTGGCCCAAGATGACTGCTGACCCGCGCTGACCCGGCGTGGGCCCGTCCTTGTACCAGCCGGGTACCGAGAAGTCCGTCGGCACACTCACCGTGCCGTCCGTGTTGAGTCCAAGTTCACTCAGCGGGACCGAGACTCCGAGAGCGGGAATCGTCAGGTGCACCGGCACCGACCGCGCCGCGAAGTTGCGCAGGTTATGACGTGAACGTGGTGCGGGCTGGTTGGATACCATCGTCGACGCGACAGGCGCGGTCGAGTTCGCGGGGTGAGTCACCGCATCCGCAGAGGCCGACGGCGCCGTCGTTGGCCGCGAGCTCGTCGGGGCCGTCACACCGATGGGACCGGAGAGCGACGGGCCGTGAAGCGGTTGGCGTGTCGCGATGATCGCGCCGGCGACTGCCCCGATCACGAGAAACAGTGCGACCGTCCACTTGAGACGTCGGTGGACTGGTCGCACTGTTCACTCCTCTCGATACAACAAGACCCGTGCGGGCCCGGTTCTGACTACGCCCTGCGACGCCGAGCCAGCACGCTCATCAGAGCGAGACCGGCGAGCAGCAAGAGACCGCTCACGCCCAAGAGCGCACCAGTACCGCTCGATGCGGCCCCGCCTGCGCCGGTCGACGGAGCCTTCGTCGGGATGTGGTACGCCGGCAAGGTGGACGGCGACGAGCTCGGCTCGGTCCGAATGACCGTCGTCACCGTCGCGCCGTTCGGAGCGGTAGTCGTCGGTGACGTAGCGGGGCTGGTCGGAATCTGCGTGGTCACCGTCACTCCACCCGTGGTGGTCACGGTCACCGGCGGCGTGGTCGTCGGCGGCGTGGTGGTAACGACAACTGGCGGCGTGGTCGGCGGCGGCACTGTCGTGGTCACCGGCGGCACCGTCGTGGTTACCGGCGGCGTGGTCGGCGGCGGTGTCGTGGTGACGACAACTGGCGACGTAGTCGTTGACGTCACGCTGCCCGTGTTGTAGCAGACGAGCCAACCACTAAACCCCTGGGACGCAACGTAATTGAAGGTCCCGTTGAGACTCGTGGCGGGTCCCCAATAGACGTTGGTACTGGGACCGCTTCCAGAATTCCCGCCGTGAACTGACACGTAGTCAACAACCACGTCGCCCGACGTCGTGACGTTGATGGAACTGCCTGCATCAGTGACGACAAGGTTGCCGCCGGCGAAAGAGCCAGCACTGCTCGCCTGACTGTCCGTCGCGATTGATGTGATGTAGGGAGCGGCGTTCACTCCGATGGTCGTGTAACCAGCCAGCAACTGCACCGCGTTCTCTACGCTCGCAGCTTCTGTGCCACTGCTACAGGACGTGATATTGCCACTGTTGCCGTTGGGACCGTTGTAAAAGGCCTGGGGACCGCTCAGGCTGCTCGGCGACGCGGTCGCCGACATGATCGGCAGAGCCGTCACACTCAGTACCACGACACCCGAACCTGCGAGCAGCGCCTTCCAATTTCTATTTACCATTATTCACTGCTCTTTCCCTAAGCCCTTGCGGCACTCCAACAGTCAAGTAGCGGCAGTTGTTGAGGATGTGTCAGTTTCGTGTGATTGGAGTGGTAATCAATTCGCTCGCAGCGAAGAGCGCCCTCGGTCGACATCGTCTCGCCGCGAGGTGAACGTGCTCGTGCTGTCAGCGCATCTCTCAGTCGATCGCTAGTCAGGCCGATAGGCCGCAACCGCGTCGTAGCGCATCAGCCCCACGGGGCGATCGTCGTCGAGAGCAAGCACAATGGTCGCTGCCTTGGGCAGGTGACCCGGCGTCAACGGCGACGGCACCGATCGTGCGAGCGAGTCCACGAGGTCGCGCAGCGTCGGGTTGTGGCCAACCACCAGCAGCGACGTCGTCACCGGATCGATCGCGGCCAGGTCGATCAGGACGTCCTCGGCTGTCACGTTGCGCCGGCCGTTGTAGATGAGGTCACTGAACTCGACGTGCGAGACGAGGGGCGTGTCTTCGAAGGCGCGCGCGAAAGTCTCACGCGTACGTGCGGCCCCGCTCACCAGTGCCACGGTAGGCCCGTAACGACCCAACTCTTCAGGATCCATCGCTAGAGCGCGCAACTGCTCGCACTGGCGACGCCCTCGGGCACTTAAGTGCCGGTCGTAGTCGCGACCGGATTCGGCGCGGTCCTCGGCCTCGGCGTGGCGGACGATTGTGAGATAGCGCACGCCTGAAGTCTCGCACCGCGATTCGCGGTGCGCCAGCGTCGATTACCGTTCGAACGTGCCCGCGCCGATCACCGACCTCCAGGCCATGATCCTCGGACTTCTCCAGGGTGTCTCGGAACTCTTCCCCGTGTCGAGCCTCGGCCACAGCGTGATCGCTCCGGCCCTCTTTGGCTGGCACCACCTGGTGAGCGCCCAGTCGGCGAAACACTCCTTCTTCCTGGCCTTCCTCGTGGGACTGCACGTGGGCACCGCGGCCGGCCTCTTCGTCTACTACCGCCACAACTGGGTGGCTTTCGCGCGCGCCCTCGTCGAGCGCCTGCGCGGCGTCGGCCAGCGCGGCGCGTCGTCGCTGTGGCGACTTGACGACGACACGATCGACGCGAACTACCGGCTGCTCGCCCTGCTCGTCGTGGCCACCATCCCGGTGGGGATCGCCGGGGTCATCTTCGACTCGACGCTGCGCGTTCTCTTCGCCAAGCCCCTCGCTGCGGCCGTCTTCCTCGTGATCAACGGCCTCATCCTCTTCGGCGCCGAGCGCCTGCGCGCCGCCCAGGGACGCCACGCCCGACTGGTCAGCCTCGAGACGCTCTCGGTGCGCCAGGCCTTCGGCATCGGGGCCTCCCAGAGCCTCGCACTCTTCGCGGGCATCTCGCGCTCGGGGATCGCCATGGCCACGGGCCTCGCGGGCGGCCTCAGCCACGAAGACGCCGCGCAGTTCTCATTCCTGCTCGCCACGCCGGTCATCGCGCTCGCGGGCCTCTACAAGCTGCCCGAGCTCTTTGGCGCGACCGGCCAGGGTGTTCGAACACCCGCCGCGCTCGGTGCGCTGTGCGCCGCGGTCACCGCGTATCTCTCGGTGCGCTTCCTGGTGCGCTGGTTCGCGACCAAGACGCTCGCGCCCTTCGCGCTCTACAGCCTGGCGCTGGGGCTCTTCGGCGTCGTCTACTTCGCCTAATCGGAGAGGACGCGTCGGCCGTCGATCGCGCGGCCGAGCGTCAGGTCGTCGGCGAACTCGAGGTCACCGCCAACGGGCAGGCCGCTGGCCGGCTGGCTGACGACGAGGCCCGGGGCGGCCAGCAGGCGGCTCAGGTACATGGCGGTGGCGTCGCCCTCGACGTTCGAGTTGAAGCACAAGATGACCTCGGTGACGGGTCCCGTCAAGCGCGCCAGCAGCTCCTGGATGCGAAGGCGATCCGGCGTCACACCCTCGAGCGGATTGAGCACGCCGTGCAGCACGTGGTACGTGCCGCGAAACGCGCCCGAGCGCTCGACCGCGACCACATCGGGCGGGTTCTCCACGACGCAAATCACCGTCTGGTCGCGTCGCGAATCCGCGCAGATCGGGCACAGCCCGCCCGACTCAGCGATGTTGCAGCAGCGCTCGCAGAACGAGAGCTTGGTCGCCATCTCGCCGAGCGACGCGGCGAGTCGCGCGACGTCCTCGTCGGGCTGGCGCATCAGCCAGAACGCGATGCGCTGGGCCGACTTAGGACCGACGCCGGGGAATCGCCCGAGTTCGTCAACGACCGCTTGGAGCGCCGGCGGATAGGTCACGTGATCTCCTGGGCCCCGGGGAACATCTCGGTGATCAGGTGCTCGGCCACCGAGTCCACGACGATGGCCGACGCGTCTCCTGCGTCGGCGTCGGCGTCGTCCTCGACGACCGGCGCCGCGGTTCGAACACTCGGGGTGCGTGGCGCGCTCAGCGAGGCGGCAATGGCGCCGTCCACGATCCAGTCGATGGCGAAGCCGACCTTGAACTCGTGCTCGAGCGCGCTGCGAAGTCCCGGCGTGACCATCTCGCTGTTCTGGCGGAGGTCCTCGCTGGCGACCGCGATCGTCATGCGACCGTTGGCGACGGCACGCACCTCGGCGTTCTTGAGGACCAGTTGGGCGGAGCGCGCCGTGCGCGGCACGACACGCGCGGCGAAGCGCTCGCGAAACTCCTCGAGGGAGATCTCGTCCGTAGCGGGCTCCGCGGCGGGCTCCGCGGCGGGCGATGTCGGCGCGGGGGGCGGCGCAGTCTCGCGCGCCTCGGGCGTTGGTGCGCTCGGAGGGGGTGCGACACGATTCGGGCCGGCGCCGGCGATGGGACGGCGCTGCGGGGCCTCGGGCTCGGGGCTCGGCGCACCCTTCTCCAGCCGAGCCACCCTCTCGGCGAGGGCGTCGAGCGAGCTGTCGAGGTCGGCGCGGGTGAGTCGCACCAGGGCGACTTCGAGGGTAACAGTCTTCTCCGGAGCGCCACGCATCTCTCGCAACGTTCGCCCGAGCGTCTCGAGGACGCGCACCGTTCTTGCGAGACCCAGGCGCACTCCCCACTGCGCGAGGCGCTCGCGGTCGGAGTCGACCGCCGCGGCCACACCGGGCGCGACTTGAAGAAGGAACGTCTGACGCAACTCGGCGATGAAGCTCTCCGTCAACTGTTCGGGGTCCCACCCCTGGGCCATCAGCGACGCGAGCGCGGTGAGAGCCGCCGCCGCGTCACTCTCGGCGAGCGCTGCGAAGAGCACGTCGAACTCGGGCTGGGTGTCAGACACCGGACCGGTGGCGAGGAACTGGTCGAGGGCGCTCAACGCGTCGCGGGCCGATCCGCGGCCCTGGCGGACCGCGGCCTCGATGGTCGCGTCGTCAGCGGGGAGTCCTGCCGCAACACGGATGTCGCTGAGCAGGCCGCCCAGGGTTTCGGCACCGATGAGGCGGAATTCGAGGTGCTGAGTGCGCGAGCGGATCGTGGGCAGCACCTTGTGGGGATCGGTGGTCGCCAGCACGAACACGACGTGCGGTGGCGGTTCTTCGAGGGTCTTCAACAGGGCGGCCGAGGCGGCCTTAGAGAGCTGGTGAACCTCGTCGAAGATGTAGACCTTCCATCGACCCGGCGTGCCATGCCAGGCCCCGACGGTGATGTCGCGCACGTCGTCGACGCCGTTATTGGAGGCCGCGTCGAGCTCGGTGACGTCAAGGGACGACCCGCGAGAGATCGCCACGCAACTCGCGCACTCGTTGCACGCGTCGCCGTCGATCGGGTTCTCGCAGTTCAGTGCCTTGGCGAGGATGCGCGCGGCGGTCGTCTTGCCCGTGCCGCGCGGCCCCGAGAAGAGATAGGCGTGCACGACGCGCCCGCTCGCCACCGCCCCCTGGAGGGCGCGCACGACGTGGTCTTGGCCCCGCATCTCGGCGAAACGGCCCGGCCGGAAGCGGCGATAGAGGGCCGTCACGCCTTCGATCGAGGTGGGCACGGGTTGGTCAGGCATGCACGCATGCTAACGGCGCCCTGTACGAAGCCGAGGTCCAAAGCGGCAGTCAGGCGATCCGTGGCACCCGGCGCAATCCGCTGAGAGCTGCTGGCTTCCACCCCTGACTCGGTTCACGAACGACCGTCGCACGGGACCCGACTACCGCTTTGGACCTCGGCAAATCAAGGCTAGCGCGCCGACCCGTGGCTGCCTCGGGTAACCTTGCCACCCGGCGCTTTTGCGAGTGCCTGGAGGAGTGCGAGAGCGGCCGAATCGGCACGATTGGAAATCGTGTGTAGGGCAACCTACCGTGGGTTCAAATCCCACCTCCTCCGCCACAGCACCACGATGAGGCCCAACCGCCATCCGTTAGATCTGCAGCACCCTGGCTGGCTATGCGCGAGCCACGAGCACCTTGAAGACGTTGTTAGTCACCACGGAGCCGTCGGACTGGGCGAAGCGAGCGAACGCCGTCACGACCGCCGCGCGCGCGGCGTCGTCACCCGCGTGTTCGATGGCACGACGTCCGGGTCCCGTCGCCAGGAGAGCCCGTACCCCCGTGTCCACGTCGGCGAACGTGAACGGGGTCGCGACATCGATCACGTGATAGGCGACCAGTCCAGCTGCTTGGGCAACGGAATCCATGAGACCGGGCGCCGACAAGGTGAACGGACCACCGGTTCCGGGCGGAGGCGGAGGCAGCAGCGCCGCGAGCGCACCCAGCACCGCACCCATCTCGCAGCGCTCGGGCGCGGCCCACGTCGTCACCGCCACCGCCGCGCCCGGCTTGGCCACTCGCACCATCTCGCTAACAGCCCGCACGGGATCGGACGCGAACTGTACCGAGTTAAAGGCCGAGACTGCATCGAACTCATCGTCGGCGAACGGCAGTGCTTCGAGATCTCCCTGGCGCAGATCGGCGTCGGATACCCGCTCGCGCGCTACGGCCAACAGCCCCTCTGACGCGTCGAGTCCGGTAGGCGTGGCCCCCCGCCTCGCGGCCAATTCCAGGGCGAGGCCTGATCCGCACCCGGCGTCGAGAAGGGTCATGCCGCCACGCAGATCCATCGCATCAAAGGCAGCTTCGTAGAAAGGGACTTGGCACGGCTCAATCAGTTGGGACCATTCTCGCGCGCCCGCGCCCCACAAAGCTCCCTGCGTGTCCGAAGAACCCATAGTGCCCCCCCACGTCACACGCCGTTACCGGCGCCCGCCAACGTAGCAGCGAATTGACTCGCCGGCGAGTGCCGTGTCGAGCTCTCATTCAGCCCAGGTAGACGGCAGCGGAGACCGCGGGGCCTCCGAGTTCTTAGGAAATTCCAAGATTAACTCCTCCTCCACCTGGTATATTGGCACTCGGAGCCCTTGAGTGCTAACTAACTCAGGGGACGCAAACTGATGTGAAGTAAGGAGGTACGGCAATGCCGCTTCTTGTTCGTTCCGAACCATTCCGTGACTTCGACCGCCTCTTCCAGCAGATGATGGGAGAGACCACGCGTCGAACCACGCTGCTCACAATGCCGATGGACGCGTACCGCAAAGAGGACCAGTTCCTCGTGCAGTTCGACCTGCCCGGCGTCGACGCCGAGTCGATCGAGCTCACGGTCGACAACAACACGTTGATCGTCAAGGCCGACCGCAAGGCGCCACTCGTCTCCGACGGTGTCGAGGCGCTCGTGGCCGAGCGCGCGCACGGCACGTTTAGCCGTCAGATCCTTCTCGGCGACAACCTGGACACCACGAAGATCGACGCCCACTACGCCGACGGCGTCCTCACCCTGTCCATCCCCGTCGCCGAGGAGGCCAAGCCGCGGCGTATCGAAGTGCGTCACGACTCGGCGATGTCAGCTCTCAGCGTGTAACGCGATCCAACGGGCGAGGCGGGTCTGACGACCCGCCTCGCCCGAGTCGTCTCCGCCCGACCGATACCCTCGAAGATGTAGCAAGGGGGAAACTGTGGGCACGACCGAGCAGTCCAGCCAATCTGACCAGGAACTCGTCGTCTACGGCGCGCCGTGGTGCCCCGACTGTCGACGCTCCAAGCAGTTCCTCACGACGCACCGCATCCCCTTCACCTGGATCGACCTCGAAGAGCACCCCGAACAGGTCGCCGAGGTCGAGAGTCGAAACGCCGGCAAGCGCATCATCCCGACGATCGTCTTTCCCGACGGCTCGTTCCTCGCCGAACCCTCCGACGACGAGTTGGCCGAGCGCGTCGGACTCAGTCGCGCAGCGGCCCAGAGCGAATACGACCTCGTAATCATCGGCGGCGGGCCCACCGGACTGACCACGGCGATCTACGCCGCGCGCGAGAACCTGCGGGCCCTCATCGTCGAGCGCTCCGCCCCCGGCGGCCAGGCCGCGGTGACCGAGCGCTTCGACAACTACCCCGGATTCCCCGAGGGAGTAGGCGGCGCCGAGTTGGCCGAGCGCATGACCCGCCAGGCCGAGCGCTACGGCGTCGAGATCCTGTCCGCGGTCGCCGTGTCCGGCGTCGAGCGCGACGGGGCGATGATCCGCGTGGATCTTTCTACGGGAGCGAGCGTGCGCGCCCCGGCCGTCTTGGTCGCGACGGGCTCGACGTATCGTCGTACTGGCGCTGAGGGTGAAGCCGAACTGATCGGTGCGGGCATCCACTTCTGCGCGACCTGCGACGGCCCCTTCTACCGCGGGGCGAACGAGCTCACGGTGATCGGCGGTGGCAACAGCGGCTTAGAGGAGGGACTCTTCCTCACCCAATTCGCTGATCACGTGACGATCCTCCAAGGGGCTCCACAGCTCACTGCGAGCCGGCTCCTCCAGGACAAGGTCGCCAACCACCCCCGCATGTCCGTCGTCCTGGGCGCAACGGTGACCTCTTTTGACGCCGACGACGACGGTTCCCTCGCGGCGATCGTCGTCGAGCGCGATGGCCAGAGTGAACGGCTCGAGACCGCCGGCGCGTTCGTCTTCGTGGGTCTGGATCCCAACACCGGCTTTCTCAACGGTTCGCTCGCCACTGAAGAACGCGGATTCCTCGTGACTGATCACGACTTCGCAACGAGCGTGCCGGGCATCTTCGCCGCGGGAGACGTGCGCGCGGGTTCGACTAAGCAACTGGCATCGGCCGTCGGTGAAGGAGCGGCCGTCGCCATCCAGATCCGCTACTACCTCGAGTCGCTGGTGGAGGCGAGCCGCTAACCGCCTTCTGGGCGAGTGCACCGCTTGCACGCGGTGGCACCATAATGAGGCGTGCGCGTTCTGGTCATCGAAGACGACGAGGCCATCGCCTCGGCGATCGTGACCGGGCTCACGCGCGAGGGCTTCACGCCCGTGCGCGTGGCCACCGGGGCCGAAGCCCTGCGTAGCCTGCCCACCGACTTCATCCTCCTCGATCTCGGGCTGCCCGATCGCGACGGCATCGAGCTCTTCGAGGACCTGCGGGCAGCCTCTTCGGCGCCCATCATCATGGTGACCGCGCGCGGTGCGGAACACGATCGCATCGCCGGTCTCGACCTAGGCGCGGACGACTACGTGGTCAAGCCCTTCGGCTTTCGCGAGCTGGTGGCGCGCATCAACGCCGTCACTCGGCGCACGTCGGGAACCGACGCCGAGAGCAAGGTCCAACAAGTCGGTCCGATCACTATCGATCGTCGTACCCGCACGATCACGGTCGACGGCGCCGAGATCGCCTGCACCCCCAAGGAGTACGGGATCCTTGACCTGCTGGCGCGCGACCCGGGCGCGGTCGTGACCCGACAAGAACTGCTCGACGAACTATGGGGACCCAACTGGTTCGGCTCGACCAAGATGATCGACGTCCACGTGGCCTCTCTGCGACGAAAGCTGGGCCTGGCCGAGGCCATCGAAACCCATAGGGGAATCGGATTCCGATTGGCCCTGACACCGTGAGGCGTCGGCTCCTCGCCGGATTCATCCTCTTCGCGGTGGTGGCGATGGTGCTGCTCGTCATCCCGGTCGGCTACACGCTGAACTCGAACGCCAACTCGTCGACCCTATCCGCACTGCGTCGCGACACGCAGGCCCTGGCCGCCGTCCTGTCCAACGACATCGGACGCGGTCACCTGAAGGCGGCGATCAGGTTCTCCGATACGTACTCGCACGCGACCAAGCGCCAGATCCTGGTGCTGCGAGAGGGCCGCACGCTGATAGCGAGCAAGCAGCGCCAGGCGGTCGACGAGGAGATCGCGCAATTAGCGCACCGCGTCGGAGCGACCCCGCTCTCGGGAGTGATCCCGCGCTCATCCGTCGAAGGCGCCCAGTACTACGTGGCGATGCGCTTGCCCCACGACAGGTCAGACGCCGCGCGGATCGACCAGGCGGTGCTCGTCGTCACGTTTCCGGTGACCATCGTGACGAGGGCCGTACACGGTAACTGGCGTAACCTCGCGCTCTACGGGCTCATGATGCTGCTGGCGGCCGTCGGCTTCGGGTTCCTCATCTCAACCTCGCTGACTCGTCCGCTGCGGCGGATCGGCCGGGCGGTCGAAGCAATTGGCGCCGGCGAGTTGCGCATCCGCGCCCCGGTCGACGAGGGTCCTCCGGAATTGCGGCGCCTCGCCGAGTCGATCAACGCCATGTCCGCGCGACTCGTCGACCTGCTCGAGGCCCAGACGACGTTCGTCGAGGACGCTTCGCACCAACTGCGCACCCCCCTGACCGCCCTGCAGCTGCACCTCGAGAACCTCCAGTACGGCGGCAAGACCGGCCCCGACGACTTCATCCCGGTACTGTCCGAGCTCAGCCGGTTGCGACGCCTCGTCGAGTCCCTCCTCGAGCTCGCCCGCAATGAGTCTCGGCCCGCGATCCTGTCCGTCATCGACCTGGCCACGATTGCCCGCTCGCGCGTCGACTACTGGCGACCACTCGCCGCCGAACACGGCATCACCCTGAATTCGTCGGGGAGCCACGAGCTCGGCGCCCTCGCGATCGACGGGGTGATGGAACAGGTCATCGACAATCTGCTCGCCAACGCCTTTGACGCGACACCCTCCGGCGGTCGCATCATGGTCGACACGCTCCTCGCCGATGAGCACGCCGAAGTCCACGTCATCGACAACGGTGTCGGCATGAGTCCGACGGACCGACGTCTCGCCCTTCGACGCTTCTGGCGCGCGCGCGAGAACACCGCGGAAGGTTCGGGGCTCGGCCTCGCCATCGCCGAGCAGCTCGTGCGGCTTTCGGGCGGCGGTATCGAGTTGCGCGAGTCCCCCGGCGGAGGTGTCGACGCCACGGTGACGCTACGTCGCGTCAGCCCGAACGTCAGCGCGAGCATCGACGGCGCCTCGTTCGATGAGTTGTGTTGAAGAAAAGCGTAAAAGGATCGTGAAGGACCGCTCGCGCGGGCCAACCTTTACCAATTCTTGGACGTACGTGACGGCGAGCGCGCCGACACCATCGTTACCGTTGATCTGACGTCCACTTCGACCCCACCGCGGAGGGTCGGGTGGAGGTCAGTCACCCTATCCAAACAGGAGAACACCACCATGAACACCAAGATTGCCAAGATCATTCTTCCCGCGGTCCTCTCAGTCGGAACGCTCGGCGCGGCGGCCCTGACGGCAACGGCGGGCGCGACGACCACCACGACCGCCACCCACGCGAAGACGAAGACGACTCACCCGACGGCCACCAAGAGCGCCGTCGTCACGCTGCGCGGCGCCGTAGTCAAGACCGAGGCGTCGAAGGACATCTTCTGGTTCAAGGACGGCGCCAAGACGTACCGCGTCGACTTCAAGGCGGCAAAGTTCACCAAGGGTCACGCTGCCTCGATCACCAAGGGCGCCATCGTCACGGTAACCGGGCACTACGTCGGCAAGTCCACGTCGGTGATCCTCGCCACGTCCGTCTCGGCGTAGTTAACCGATCACTCAACGGCCGGCCGTTGGACCACGAAGTCCAACGGCCGGCCGTAGTCGTGTCCGTTTAGTCGTCGTCCACATGCGGATCCGCGCCTCGACGAGCCGCGAAGAACTCGCGCAGGAGAGCAACCGACGCCTCGGCCTCGACGTCGTAAGTGACCGGCACCTCGTGCAAGAGCCGAGGATCGGCGAGGACGTTGTAGCGAGAGCCCACTGCGCCAGCCTTCTCGTCGAGGACGCCGATCACGACGCGCGCCACGCGTGCGTTCAGCAGAGCCCCCGCGCACATCACGCACGGCTCGACGCTTACGTAGACGGTGGCGTCCTCGAGGCGCCAGCGGCCCCGGGCCTCGGCGGCCGCGCGTAGCGCCACTATCTCGGCGTGCGCCGTAGGATCGGCGTCGACTTCACGCCGGTTCTCCCCCGTCGCCACGACTTCGTCACCGACCACCACGACACAGCCGATCGGCACGTCGTTGTGGGTCGCGGCCGCGCGTGCCGCGGCGAGTGCGATCGCCATGAAGGTCTCATCCGAGGACGTGGCGTTGCTCACCTCGCCACTCTAGGAAATGGCGGGAGCTCTGCCTAGGGCTTGTAGGAGATCGCCACTCTTGAGTACGTCATCGTCAGCGTCTCTTTGAGGTTCTCATCGGCGACGCCACGCCACTTCTCACCCGCGATGACGATCATGCCGGCCGTGGTGACCCGGCCGAAACTCTCGGCCGTCGGGCGAGCCGGCCGCGAAGCGCGACGTGCCAAAGGACCACGGCTCGATCGCGATGTCACCTTGCACCCGGTCACTCCAGTATCGGTATCGCCCGGATTCGACATGGAGTAGGCGTCCCCAGCCCCACCGCGTGCTCATCGACGACGCGCCGGCACCACCGGATGCAGCCACCACTGCGAGTCCCCGTGAGCGGCGGCGAACCTCGAGATCGCACGTCGTAACCATCCATGGACCGTCATGGTCCCTCCCCCGACGAAGTGCAAAATCTCACCGCAACATACGACGGGCGGACTGCATGGTGCCAGGGGCCCCTGAAGCCCACGACGCCACGCCGATAGACTGGTGCACGGAGGGGTGCGAGAGCGGCCGAATCGGGCAGTCTCGAAAACTGCTGTGTCTACGGGCACCGTGGGTTCAAATCCCACCTCCTCCGCCAGCACGCAACGGGTGGCTTCGGCCACCCGTTGCGTGTTTCTCGATCTGGTGAGGTTCGCGGAGGTGGAACTACGCTGGCAGCGACTGGCGAGTCGCCAGTCAAGTCCCTGAGGAGTCACCGTGGTTTCGTCACTTTCTTCATCGCTCGGCACCGAGCGCAAGCTGGTCACCGAAGTCCCCGGGCCGAAGTCGCGAGCACTGCACGAACGCCGTCAGGCCGTCGTCAGCGCGGGTCTGTCCAACGGCTTTCCGGTCTACATTGAACGCGCCGAGGGCGCCATCCTCGAAGACGTCGACGGCAACCACCTGCTCGACCTCGGGTCAGGAATCGCGGTCGTCTCGATCGGCCACGCCGTGCCCGAAGTCATCGAGGCCGTCTCTGCACAGGTCGCCAACTTCACCCACACGTGCTTCATGGTCACCCCCTATGCGAACTACGTCGAGGTCTGCGAGGAGCTGGCCCGCCTGACTCCGGGCGACCACGCCAAGACCACCGCCCTGTTCAACTCCGGCGCCGAAGCGGTGGAGAATGCGGTCAAGGTCGCGCGCCTGGCCACGGGTCGCCCGGCGGTCATCGTCTTCGACCACGCCTACCACGGGCGTACCAACCTGACCATGGCCCTGACCGCGAAGAACATGCCGTACAAGGACCGCTTCGGACCCTTCGCGCCCGAGATCTACCGCGTGCCGATGAGCTATCCCTTCCACGACGGGCTCTCCGGCGCTGAGGCGGCCGCGCGCGCGATCGGCGAGATCGAGTCCCAGGTGGGTGCGCACAACGTCGCGGCCCTGCTCATCGAGCCCATCCAGGGCGAAGGAGGGTTCGTCGTGCCGGCCGAGGGCTTCCTGCCAGCACTGTCGGCCTGGACCAAGAAGAACGGCGTCGTCTTCATCGCTGACGAGATCCAGAGCGGCTTCTGCCGCACCGGTGACTGGTTCGCGGTGAACCACGAGGGGGTCATCCCCGACATCGTCACGACGGCCAAGGGCCTCGCCGGCGGCATGCCGCTCGCGGGAGTCACCGGCCGCGCCGAGCTGATGAACGCGGTGCACGAGGGTGGACTCGGCGGCACCTACGGCGGCAACCCCGTCGCCGCCGCCGCCGCGCTGGCGACGATAAAGGTGATGCGCGATCGCGACCTCGCGGGCCGGGCCCGCGAGCTCGGCGCGGCCATGCTCGCGCACCTAAACTCCCTGGCCCAGGACGTCGCCATCATCGGCGAGGTGCGCGGGCGCGGAGCGATGATCGCCTTCGAGCTGGTCGAGCCGGGTACCAAGAAGCCCAACGCGGCGGCCGCAAAGTCGATCGTCTCGTACTGCAACTCCCAGGGCGTCATCGCCCTGGCGTGTGGCACCTACGGCAACGTAATCCGTCTGCTGCCGCCGCTGGTGATCAGCGACGAGCAGCTGGCCGACGGACTCAGCGTTCTCGCCGCGGCGGTGCGCGCGGCCAGCTAGGGCGCGCAGCCCTGGGTCGACACCGGCGCGCCCGCCACGTGGGCGAGGTCGGCGCGAAGGACCGAGACCGGGATCGCGTACGCGGTCTGGGCCTCACTGAGTGACTTGGAGACGATGACGCCCGCGACGCGACCCTGCACGAGCAGGGGGCTGCCCGAATTCCCCGGTTGCACGTCGACGCTGACGACTTCGAGCGTGCGCGTGAAGAGCTGGCGGTTGTAGATGTCACGGGCCTGACCCGAGACGTCGCCGCGAACGACCGCCGGTGCGCCGGTGCGCGTGCCGTTAAGGGGGAAGCCCACGACGCGCGCGGCGGTGCCGGGGGCCGGAGTCCGGTTGTCGAGAGCGAGCGGACCCTCCGTCAGACCGCTCACTCGCAGCACGGCCACGTCTTGGAGAGGATCGAAGAGCACGACGCTCGCGGGTGAGCCTCCCACGGTCACCACGTGCGACCCGGCCACCACGTGCGCGTTGGTGACGACCTCGTGGGGCGCCACGAAGAATCCGGTCCCTTCGTGGTTCACCGAGCAACCCCCGCCGGCGAGGATCTTCACGACCGACGTCGGCTGGGCGAGGTTGGGCTCGAGCGGACCGAGCGTGACCGGTCCGGTATTGGGAGGCATCGGCGAGATGAGTGTCGCGAAGACGTTGGGAAAGTCCACGCCGCGAAAGAGCGCCTGCACGCGCGCTTCGACCGCCGGCACCGGCGGCAACGTGGTGTCAAGGAACCTCAATACCGCCGAGTTCTGGATGCCTCCGGCGAGCGACCCCCACGCCGTCGAGGCGAGGAGTCCCGCCACCAGCCAGCACAGAAGCAACGCGCCGACGACTCCGACCGCGACTCCGCCCAGACGGTCGACGAGCCCGAGCTTGACCGCGTGCAGGGCGCGACTGACCGCCGCGCCCCCGAGGTGCCCGAGGGAGGACACCACGATGGCGCATCCCAAAATGAGCCCGATGGCGATGCCCGGACGCCACGCGGACTGCGTGATGCGAGTCGCGAGCGCCGGGGCGAACTGCACGCCCAGGAGGAATCCCACCAGGAATCCGACCAGTCCGCCGAGCTGTCGCAAGGCGCCGGCGACCCACCCGCGCAGCCCTGCGAGCACGAGAACCGCGAGAATGAAGAGGTCGACCCAGCTCACCAGGCCCAGGCTAGGTCTGGACGTGCGCCATCGGCGTTACCCGAGCCCCGTAACATCGTCCCAGCGACCGACGCCGCGTCGCCCCGAGGAGTGAGTGCGATGAGGATTCTGCGAAAGGGGCGCCCGATAGGCATCGCCGCGGCGTCGCTCCTCCTGTCGGCCTGCGGGTCCGCGCCGGCAGCGGCCCCGCCAGTTACCGGCGTGCCCTCGGCCAGCATCGAAGTCCCGTTGTCCAGCGTCGGCTGCACGACGAGCGGCACCTGTCTCGCCGTCGGGGCGTCGAATCGTCTCGGTGGACTCAGCGCCGTGGCCGAGTACCGCGGAACGCGCGGTCCTTGGCACTCCCTGGCGGCCCCGACAGCGCCGTCGGCGCGAATCGAGGCAATCTCGTGCGCCGCGACGACCTGTCTCGTCGGCGGTGCGCAGCCCGCCGGAACGTTCCTGTGGCGATTTGACGCGACATCGCACACGTTGAGCCCGCTGACCGCACCGGCCGCAGCCCAAGACCTTCGCGCGCTGTCGTGCTCGAGTGACAGCGCGTGCGCGCTCGTGGACTCGACGAGCGTGTTAGGCCCCGCGCGACTCGCCTTTACGAGCGACGCGGGTGCGACGTGGACGACGCCAGTGGCGATGCCCTGGACACAGAATGCGACCGTGACGGCCCTCTCGTGCTCAGCGGCGACCTGCCTCGTTGCTGCGAGCGCCGCGACGGAGGTCCTCTTGGAGTCGACAAGCGACGCGGGAGCAACGTGGACGGCACTCGCGGCGTCGAGCACGTGGCGCTCGCTGGGCGATCTCACCTGCTGGTCCACGTACTGCGCGGCCCTCGCCGTGGGCGGCGGCGCCGCCCTGGTGCGCACCCGCGACCTCGGCGCGACCTGGACGACGCTCGCGCTTAACCCGTCGACGCGCGCGATCGCCTGCTCGGACTTGACCCACTGCGTCGTGGCGGGACAGACGCCGAGTGGCCAGGGTTCGCTCGCTCGCGTTCTGAAGCGCCGCGTGCACGCCCTTGCGCTCGCCTACGTTCCCGAGCCCCTGATCGGAGCGGCCTGTGCTGTCCACACCTGTGTCGCGATCGGCGCGAGCACTCTCGTCGCACTTTCCAACTAACGCCGCACCGCAGCGGCCAGCAGGCCGGGCAGCCGTAACCACGACGGGCGTGCCTCGAAGGCCAGAAGTTTGCGCATCACCGTGGCGCCGTACGGGTTGGTGGCGAACCATGGCGGCGCCGGACGCGAGACGAACGGCCCGCGCACAACCGACTTCTGGGGTCGGGCGAAGAGGAAGGCGTTGCCCACGATTCCCACCCCCGACTGGATGTCGGTGATGTCGTGTCCCGGGTAGGCGCCCCAGGTGGTGGTCGAGAAGGCGAAACTCATCGCGTGCCAGAGGTTGACGCCGATGGATCCGTAGCGCAGATCGGCGATCGCCCGCTCGATGGCCGCGCCGGTGACGGGGTCCGCCATCGTGCGCGGGTCCGCCAGGATCGTCATCGACAGTGTTCCCCAGACTACGTCGTTGCAGAAGTCGACTGCCCGCTCGACGAACTGGGCGGGCGAGTCAGCCGCCAGCGCGGTCTCACTCGTGAGAGCGCAGAACGCCTCCACGTTGAGACACATATGGGTCGTGTCGCTCGCGTCGACGTCGCGCACCAGGGTCCAGGGCAGGTTCTCGCCCGGCGCGTCGCCGATCTGGCGCGCGTCGGGGTACGCCGCGATGAATGAGTCCCAACGCGCGCGGGCCTCGGGGTAGTAGGCGCGCCGGGTGGGGATCGCGGCGAACGTGGCCTCGAGGGCGGCGAGGAACGCCTCGCGCTGGGCCCAGCCGTCGTGGGTGATCAGCACGCGCGGGCTCAGGCAGTTGAATCCGGCGTTATTGACGAGCATCGTGGCCACGTGCGCCGCCTGGTAGGCGATCTCGGCTTCGCTCCACTCGCCGGGCACGATGACGACCGGCGAAACATTGCCCAGCTCGCAAGTGACCGGCTTGGTGATCAAAGGATCGCGCGCCCACTTGCGCCGCTCGCCCTCCTCACCGGCTCCGAAGACGATCGCGTCGTGGGTCTTGTCGCTGCCCGTGACGTGAATCTCATCGACGAGGTCGTGGCCCGTCAGATACGCGCCGATCTCGGCCCCGCCCGAGACAATCGCGAGGTACCCGCGCTCGATCAGCGCGGCCATGGCCCGCTGCCAGTAGGGCACGAGGTAGTCATTCACCGGGTTGGCCTTCAACACGACGACCCGATTGTCGGCGAAGAGCTTGCTCAGCACGTCGCGCGGCCCGAGGGAGGCGACGTTGCCGGCACCGAGGACGAGGGCGACGCCGGCGGCCGGCGGCTCGCGATACGCCGGGGCCTGGGTCGCGCGAACCTCGTTCTCGCTCACCCCCGGCTCCATCCAAACCTCGGCGGAGACGCCCGCGTAGAGGATGCGCTCGAAGACCGATGCCGGCATCACCTGGACCGCGACGCGACCCCCCGGACGGTGGTGTACAGGGCCGGGGTAGCGCGGACGGCCCGTCGCGGAGAGGTCAAGCATCGACTGGCGCAGGGCCTGGGCCATGCGCACGAAGGTCCCGACGCCGCTGAAGAGCTCCTCGCCGCCGTCGGGGCCAAGAGGATTGAGACCCTTGGCCGCGCAGGCCGCGTCGTTCCACTCCTCGGCTACGGACATGGTGTCGGCAATGATCCGCTCGAGTAGGCGGGCGCGATCTCGCGGGGTCACCGCCACCCACTCGCTTGACGTCGCCGCCACGCGCTCGAGCGCCGCGTCGAGCACCGAGGTCTCGAACGGTCCGCGGTCCTGGTTGCCCGACGTGGGCGCCGCCGCGCCTCGCACGTATGTCATCGCCGTATCCTTCCCCCCTTAGCTATGGGAGACTACAGCGGTGACTTCCGCGACGTCGCCCGCGCCGCCGGGCTGGTATCCCGACCCGAGCGGTGAACGCCAGTGGCGGGTCTGGACCGGCACCGAGTGGTCCGACACGACCCGCCCCTACAGCGAGCACTCGCGCAACGCGCGGCCCCTGATCATCGCGACCTACGCGTCGGCGCCAGCGTTCCTTCGCCGCTACGGCGTGGTAAGCCTCTTCGCCGGGCTCGGCCTGCTCGTGAGCGTCCTCGCACACTGGCCGGGCACCGCGCACCCCTCGCCCACGTGGTTCGCGCTCGCGGCCTCGGACCTCGCGATCGGACTGCTCACGCTGGGCAGCGTCCTCTACGCGCTGGGTGCGCGCGCGCTGCTGGGTCGCTGGACACCCGCGGCGGTCCTGCCGGGGGTCAACGTCCTCTACGTGTCGGGCCTGCTCGGCGAGGCGCTCGAGGGGAACTGGCCGACGCGGCGCGTCGTCGCCGAGGCCGTCATCCTCACCGTGTTCATCGCCGGGGCCCACGCGCAGGCCTGGCTGGCCGTGGCGCCGGTCCTCGTGGGGCTGGCCCACCTGGGCGCCCTGGACGCTCTGGACGCGACGCCCTCGGGCTCGACGCTCGCCGAGTCCTAGAATGATCCTCGGGCGAGGCGCGCCCACAAAGGAGATCAGCATGGCCTTCGAAGAGTGGGGACCGCTCGCCGGACTCATCGGCACCTGGGAATCTGGCTACGACGGCCTCGACGTCTCGTATCACAACATCGAGGGCAAGATCGAAGAGACGCCCTACCGTGAGAAGACCACCTTCAAGAACTTCGGTCCGGTTGATAACGGCGATCAGTGCCTCTACGGACTCGACTACCGCACCGCGATCTACCGCGAAGGCGAGGACCTGCCCTTTCACACCGAGATCGGTTACTGGATGTGGGACGCCGCCGAGAAGCAGGTGATGCGTTGTTTCATCATCCCGCGCGCCCAGACGCTGATCGCCGGCGGCACCGTCGAGCCTGACGCGACGTCGTTTCGACTCGAGTCGGTCCTTGGATCCAACGTCTACGGGATCCTCTCGAACCCGCACCTAGACCGCATCGCCCACACCACCCGCTTCGACGTGACGATCACGGTCAACGGCGACACCTTCTCCTACGACGAGACCACGGTCATCGAGCACAAGAAGTTCCCCACCGTCGTCATGCACACGGACCGCAACACCCTGAAGCGAGTCAGCTGGGAGGCGTAGGGCCGTGTACGAGTGGTCGCCGGAGCACCGCGCGATCGCCGCGGCGCTGCGCCGCTTCGTCGACGAAGAGATCCGCCCGCGCCTCGACGACCTCGAACACAACGGAGAGCCGCCCTACGAGGTGCTGCGCCTGCTCTATCGCACCTTCGGCATCCGCGAGATGGCCCTAGAGTCCTTCGAGCGGTCCCTCGCGCGCAAGGTTGACAACGTCGAGATCCGCGAGCGCCCCGCGGACCCCTCGGCCTCGCTGCTGTCGACGATCGAGCTGTGCCGGGTGAGTCCGGGACTGGTCACGTCGCTCGGGGTCTCAGTGGGCCTGGCTGCCGGCACCATCGCCAAGCTCGGCACGCCCATCCAGATGGAGCGCTGGGGCCGTGATCTCGTCACCCTCGACAAGGTCGGCGCCTGGGCGCTGACCGAGCCCGACTCGGGTTCGGACGCCCTGGGCGGCATGCGCACCAGCGCGCGGCGCGTCGAGGGCGGCTACGTCCTCAACGGCCAGAAGACCTGGATCACCAACGGCCCCTACGCCGACACCATCGTCCTCTACGCCAAGCTCGACGACGGCTCGGGCCTCGACGTGCGCCAGCGCCCAGTGCTGACCTTCGTGCTCGACGCCGGCATGGACGGACTCGAGCAGCGTCCGCCCATGCGCAAGATGGGCCAGCACGCCTCGCCCACCGGCGACGTCTTCTTGAGCGACGTGCGCGCCAGCGCGGACCGCCTGCTCGGCGAGAGCGAGACGCCGCGCGGCGGCGGGCGCGCCAGCGCCAAGGACAACTTCGTCACCGAGCGCGCCGGGGTGGCGGCGATGGCACTCGGCATCATCGAGGAGTGCCTGCGCCTCAGCGTGGACTACGCGAAGTCGCGCACGCTCTGGTCTCGTCCGATCGCCGACTTCCAGCTCGTCCAGCTCAAGCTCGCCCAGATGGAGGTCGCGCGCGTGAACGTCGCGAACCTCGTCTTCACCCACGTCGAGCGCAGCCTGGCCGGCGCGACGCCAACCCTCGCCGAGGCCTCGGCGATGAAGCTCTACGCGGCCCAGGCCGCCTGCCAGGTCGCCGACGACGCCATCCAGGTCTTCGGGGGCAACGGCTACGTGACCGACTACCGCGTCGAACAGCTCAGCCGCGACGCGCGGGTGCTGCGCATCTACGCGGGCACGGACGAGATGCAGGTCGTGGCCATCGCGAAGGATCTGCTGGCGCGCTAGCCGACGTAACGCTGATATCCGGCGATCCAGTTGGTCGCGAACACCCGCTGGGCCGTCACCAAGGGCACCGCGCCCGAGCACACCAGCGCGTGGAGGCGGTTTTCGAGGGCGTCCTTCTTCGCCGCGCCCCAGGCAACGTAGCGCGGCTCGGGCCAGAGGTTCTTCACCGAGGTCGCACTGCCCCCCACCTCGAGGGGGATCAGGTGATCTTCCTCGTAGTGCGACGCGCGGGTGTCGCCGCGCAGGTTGTAGCCGCCGTCGAGCTGAGAGAACTTGAGCCGCTCGGTGTAGGACTCGGAGGGGCGGATCGACGAGGAGTAGCCCGGCACGCAGATCGTCGAGTGGACCGTTGCCTGGCGCACGGCCGGATTCGTCGCCCCCGGCGTGAGGCGCGCGTTGGGAAGGCCCAGGTTACGCGCGGCACCGGCCGGCAGGGCGAGCGCGAGCGGGGCCAGCACCGCCACGAGCACGACGCGCGCTCTCATCGGCCGATCCTCGCAGCGAGGCGCTCGGCGATGTCGCCCCAACCTTTGTACTCGCGCGTGGACAACGGCGCACCGCGCAGCGCGCGCAGCAGGTTCTCGGTGAACTCCTCGTCACCGAGAAGGCTCGAGAGTGCGCTGACGTAGGTGCGGATCGTGAAGACGACGGCTCGACTACGCGCGAGGCGACGAATCGTCTGGCGCTCGACGCGAAAGAACCAGTCCTCAGGGGCGGACTCGCCGGGCACGCGCGCCCCGGGCTGGAAGAGGTCGGCGTTGTCGAGCAACGTCCAGTTCAAGCGCCAGAACGACTTGTCGGGCTCGAGTCGGTCGAAGACCTTGCGCGTCGGCGCGGCGAGGGACTCGTCGTAACCCGGCACCGGCGAGTGGATCGCGTCGAGGGACGTGCCGATCTTCTCCGCGAGATTCCAGCGCGAGGGAAAGCACACGCAGGCCGCGACCAGGCGCCACTCGTCGTCGCGCTCCAGCACGCACAGGTCCTCTTGGACCAGTCGGCTCGCGGCGACGAGGGGGTGCTCGAATTCGTCCAGCTCGACCACGACGCCGGGGTGATAACGGCGCAGCGACGCCGTGACCTCTTCTAATAGTTCTGTGCAGGCGTCCTCACCCTCGCCCGTGAGGGCGAGGACCGTCGAGCGCTCGCGGGCGAGCAGCTCGTACTTTCGAGCCAGCTCGGCGTCGCGGTTCGCGTCGACCTCGAGCCAGTACTCGGGGGCGAGGGGCCGCAGCCCCATGGCCAGGCGCCAGCCGCGGGCGTCAACCGCCGACGAGGTCAACGGTGTCGGCGCAGCCACCAGAGGACGCTCAGCAACGTGAGAGGGATGATAATGATGACGGCACGCGCGATGGGCAGGGCCACCCCGCGGTGCACGTTCGTCGAGAGGGTGGTCAACGCGGCGAGATCCACCCCGCCACGCTACGCCGTCGGGGCGGGGGGCGCGGAGCGAATCGCGGCCAGGTGCGCCAGGATGTCCGAGATCACCTGGTCCTGGGCGAGCAGATGCTTTTGGATCTCCTCGGACTCCTTCAAGACGGCCTCGGCGTCCTTGTAGGTGTCCTCGGCGCGCTTGTCAGCGGTCGCGGCCTGGATGTTCTGGCCCACGATGATGATGGGCAGGAGAACCAGCTGCAGGAAGCTCGACGAGAGCCACACCACGACGAAGTACGTGCCCTGATGAATCGCCGAGGGCAGGGCGAAGAGCGCAAGGACCGTGAAGAGGTACGCGGCCCACATCGTGCCCACGATCAGAGTGATCTTGAGCCCGAAGCGCGAGTTGAAGCGCACGAAGACGTTGGGGTGGTTGAGCCGGCGCACGTCAGTGGACTTGACGGGCTCGCCCTTGGCCAGCTCGCCCACGCGCGGGTGACGATGGTATTCGTAGATAGGAGACATAGGCCGATTCTCACACGGCGCGGGCGCGCCGTGTGGATGGCTAGTTCTTCATCAGGTCGGGCGACGTCTCCATGCCGGCGCGCCACGTCGAGCGCGCGATGATCTTGGTGGTGTCGGCACGGTCGCGGTACTTCTCGGCCACGTCGCGCACCTCCTCGAGAAGCCCCTCGGAGAGGTACGTGGGGTTGAGCCCGAGGGCCATGAACCGGTCGCGGCTCACGTTGAGCTCGTTCTCGGCGGCCTCGCGGCGCGGGTTCGGCAGGTTCGCGATCTCGACGCCCGTGAGACGAGCAATCAGCTCGGCCAGGTCGCTCACGCGGTACGTCTCGGTCACCTGGTTGAAGACCATCGGCTTTTCCCCGCGCGTCGGCGGGTTCTCCAGGGCGATCTGAATGCAGCGCACGGTGTCGCGAATGTGGATGAAGGCGCGGGTCTGGCCGCCGGTGCCGTGCACAGTGAGCGGGTGTCCGATGGCCGCCTGCATCAAGAAGCGGTTAAGGACGGTGCCGTAGTCGCCGTCATAGTCGAAGCGGTTGATGAGCCGCTCGTCGAGGGCGGTCTGAGGAGTCTGGGTGCCCCAGACGATGCCCTGGTGCAGGTCAGTGATGCGAATCTGGTCGTTGGCCGCGTAGAAGGTGAAGAGCAGCTGGTCCAGCGTCTTAGTGAGGTGGTAGACGGAGCCGGGGTTCGCCGGGTGCAGGATCTCGCGCTCGATGTCGCCGTCGGGCGTGGGGACCTTCACCGTGAGGTATCCCTCGGGAATCGGCGCCGAACCCGACCAGCCGTATCCGTAGACGCCCATCGTGCCCAGGTGCACGAGCGCGATGTCGAGCCCCGAGGCCACGATGGCGGCGAGCACGTTGTGGGTGCCGCGCACGTTGTTGTCAACCGTGTAGCGCTTGGCCGCGTTCGAGCGCATGGAATAGGGCGCGCTGCGCTGCTCGCCGAAGTGCACGATGGCGTCGGGGCGCAGGTCACGCAGCAGGTTCTCAAACCGGTCGTACTCGGTGGCCAGGTTCAGGTTGACGAAGCCGATCTCCTGGCCCGACAACTCCTTCCAGACGCGGATCCGCTCGCCGATCGGACGGATTGGGGTCAGGGAGTCCACCTCGAGCTCGAGGTCGATCGCCCGGCGGCTCAGGTTGTCGATGATGGTGACGTCGTGTCCCACGTCGGCCAGATGCAACGATGTCGGCCAACCGCAGAAGCCGTCTCCCCCGAGTACGAGAACCTTCACCTTTACTCCTTCGTGACTGGCCCGGGGACGGGCCCACCGACTAACCGCGCAATCGGTCGGAAGCAACCCTACCAAAGGCGATGTGCGTACCCGCTTCGCGCGCGGGGACCTCGGTCCGACCCTCGTGGGGCGCTCTTTCCGTCCTCGTACTCGGCCTAGGTGGGCGAGCCCGACACGCTCGCGTCGTTGCTCGCCTCGCGCCAGTGTTCAGCCACGATGCGCGGCAGGTCGCGCACCTCCTCGGCGGGGACCGGCGGCGAGAACAGGAAGCCCTGGCCCAGCGAGCAGCCCATCTCGCGCAGGAGGGCCAGCTGTCGATCAGTCTCGATACCCTCGGCCAGCACCAGCATGTCGAGACGGTGGCACAGCGTGATCAGCGACTCGAGCACGCGCTCGTCAAAGGTCGAGTCGAGAGCCGCGCCAATGAAGCTGCGGTCGATCTTGATTACGTCGGGACGCAGACGCGCAAGGTAGGCCAACGACGAGTAGCCAGTGCCGAAGTCGTCGAGAGCGGTGACGACCTCGAGTCGCTTGAGCTGGTCGAGGACGCCGATGGTCGTGTCGACGTCAGAGAGCGCCACGCTCTCGGTCACCTCGATGGCCAGTCGGTTGGCGGCCAGTCCGCTCTCTGAGAGGACGCGCTTGACGATCTCGAAGAGATCCGGGTCGTGGAACTGGCGCGCCGAGAGGTTGACGCCGATGAAGGGGCTGTCGACCGTGGGGCTGAGTTCGCGCCACTGCGCGCCTTCGAAGGTCGCCGTCTCGAGCGCGAAGACGCCGAGGTGGCGCACCAGGTCGCTCTGCTCGGCTAGCGGGATGAAGACCTCGGGCGAGACGAGTCCCTCCTCGGGGTGCCGCCAGCGCATCAGGGCCTCGACGCCCAGCACCTCACCCGAGTTGAGGTTGACGAAGGGTTGATAGTGCATCGAGAGTTCTCGACGTGACATCGCGAGCTTGAGATCCTGGCTGAGCTTGAAATGCAAAGACGATCGCTTGCTCATCTCGCTGTCGAAGACGACGTAGCGGCCCCGCCCGAGGCGCTTGGCCTCGTACATGGCGATGTCCGCGTCGCGGAACATGTCGTCACCGGTGCGCCCCTCCTCGCCGTCGCAGACGACGACTCCGATACTCACCCCTTGGCGCAGAACGTGGCCCGACAGGACGAAGGGCTCGGCGAAGGCCATCTGCAAGCGGGCCGCGATCGTGTGCACATCGTTGACGTCGGCCACGTCCTCGGCGAAGTAGACGAACTCGTCGCCGCCAAAGCGTGACACGGTGTCCGAGGCGCGAACCATACGTTCCAGCCGCGTCGCAATCGCCGCGAGCAGGGAGTCGCCCACCAGGTGTCCGAGCGTGTCGTTCACCTCCTTGAAATTGTCGAGGTCGAGCAGGAACAGCGCGATCATGCCGCCGCGCCGGCGCACACGCTCGAGCGTGTGGTTCATCCGGTCGCCCAGCAGCGTTCGATTCGCGAGCCCGGTGAGCGAGTCGTGCAGAGCCTGATGGGCGAGCTGATCGGTCAGAACCTGCTGGTCGGTGATGTCGCGGATCGAGGTGATCGCGAAGAGGGGCCGGTCGAGCTCGTCCTTCGCAACGGACTTGGACAGTTCGGCGATCGCGATGGAGCCGTCCCCGCGCACGTAGCGCTTGATCATGCGGATCTGCTCGGCCTCGCCCGAGTCGAGGCGCAAGTTGAGCTCGCGCGACTTGTCGACGTCGTCGGGGTGGGTGAACTCGAGCATGCTGGCACCAACGATCTGCTCGCGCGGTCGCTCCAGGAACTCGACGAGGGCGTCGTTGACACGAAGGACCTTGCCGTCGAGTCCGACCACCGCCATGGCCGCCATGTTGTCCTCGAAGGCGAGGCGGAACCGCTGGTCGTCAAGGGCGAAGGAGTCAATCATCGCGCTCTGGGTCACGCTCGCGCGCATCGACTCGTACCGTCGGCCGACCACGACCGCCACCACCAGCACGATCGCGAGGTCGCTCCAGGCTCCCCAGAGCTGGTCACGCTGATGGGTCGTCACCAGGATCGTCGGGATCGTCAGGATGGCCCCGGTGACCGCCACCCCGAGGGAGCCGGCGAGGCCGAAGGCCGTCCCCGCGTAGACGACGGGCAGGAGCAGCAGTAGCAGCCACACGAAGCCGGGCACGGCGATCACGAGGTGCCCGTTGAGTTCGGCGCCGAGCGAGTACAGCACCACGGCGACGAGCACCATCGACTCGGCCAGCCAGAACCGCTGCTCGCGCAGCGGCGGGTGCGCGAGGCCGGCGAAAAGTAGTCGGTGGTGTCGTGAACGCCCCGGCGCGATCGCGCGGTTACTCATCACGTGCGTTGTCGGGCTTCGGGAGCGCACACTGTGTACGGCGCGCCAGCATGGGGGAATCGTAGTGGCCCCCGTCGGCGACTATTCGGATTTGGTCCGGCGCGGCCCGAGGCCTCAGCGGACTCTAAAGGGTTGTGCGCAAGTTGTTCAAACCCTCGCATCGCGGTTGGGGACCGGCGTGCACGTTGCCGTATCGGTGGCGCGTGATCGAAACGCTTTGCTCGAAGAGCCAGCGCGGCGCCTCGACCGATCCCGCCTGAGCCAGACCGCGGGGGTCGACGCTGACTCCCGCATCGAGCAGTGCGAGCACCGGCGCCGCCTCCTCGCTGAGCCAGCGCACCCGCGCCGCGCCGCGCGCGCGCTGAGCCAGCTCACTCGCATCTTCGACCACCACCTCGAGCCCGTCCACCCGGGCGGCGCAACTGAGCGACACCTCCACTCCCAGCAGGTCGACGAGGCCCGTGAGATAGTCGCGCTCGACCTCGGAGATGTCCGCGGTAACGCGCACGACGATCGGCCCGCGGCGCCGGTAACGCGCGACGTTGCGCTCGACCTCGAGTCCCGAGACGTCGAGGGCCGCCCCTCCAGACTCGCGAAACCAGCGGGCCGCCTCCTTGAGGGCGCTGGCCGCGTCGTGCACGCGCGCCCAGTCGCGCAGGGCGTCGACGTAGTGGGCGCCCCCGGCCTTGGCCGTCGGGCCCACCGAACTCATCTTCCAACCGCCGAAGGGCTGACGGCGCACGACGGCGCCGGTGATGCCGCGGTTCACGTAGAGATTGCCCGCCTCAACAGTGTCGATCCACGTCGTGCACTCGTCCTCGTCGAGCGACGCGATGCCGGCCGTGAGCCCGAAGGGCACCTCGTTCTGCCAACGCAACGCGGTCGCAAAGTCCGGTGCGATCATGACGCCGAGTACCGGCCCAAACCACTCGTGGAGGTGGCTCCACGAGCCCGCGGAGACGCCCACCTTTACCCCCGGCGACCAGGAGAATCCTACGGCGTCACGCCGACGGGGCTCGACCAACCAGCTCTCGCCCGGCTCGCACGAGGTCAGCGCCCGCTCGAGGGCCTCACCCGGCGGGCGAATCAGTGGTCCGACGACTGTCGAGGGATCGCGGGCCGAACCCGTTTGAAGGCTGGTGACCGCGTCGCTCAGCTGGGCGACGAAGGTCGAGTCCTCCCAGAGGGAGCGCTCGACGATGACCAGACTCGAAGCGCTGCACTTCTGGCCGGCGTGCGAGAAGGCCGACGCCACGACGTCGCGCACCGCCTGGTCCACATCGGCGCACGCGCTGACGAGAATCGCGTTCTTGCCGCTGGTCTCGGCCAGCAGTCGCAGTGTGGGCTTCCAGGAGAGGAAGAGACGGGCCGTGTCGAAGGAACCGGTGAGAATCACCGCGTCGACGCCGTCGTGGGTGACGAGGTGTCGTCCCACGTCGTCGTCGCGGGTGGGCACGAACTGCAGGACGTCGCGCGGCACGCCGCCGGCCCAGAACTGCTCGGCGATCTCGGCCGCCACAGCGACGGCCTCGGGCGCGGGCTTGAGGATGACCGCGTTGCCCGCGGCGAGTGCCGCCGCGACGCCGCCGGTAGGAATCGAGTAGGGGAAGTTCCACGGCGGCACTACGAGCACGACACCGAGAGGAACTGAAGGAAGGTCCCCTTGCGCGACGTCGGCGTAGTAGCGAACGAAATCGATCGCCTCGCTCACCTCAGGGTCGGCCTCGGCCACCGTCTTGCCGGTGTCGCGCGACATCACGGCGATGCTGCGCGCACGACGCTGAGCCATCACATGAGCAACCTCGCACAAGACCTTCGCGCGCGACGCGTCGTCGCGCCCCGACCACTCGAGCGATGCCGTGCGCGCCAGCGCTACGGCCTCGTCGACGCGACCGTGCGTGGCGACCCGGTAGCGATACCACGCTCGCCCGCCGTCGTTGGGGTCGACGCCAGTCTCCACGTCGTCGGGCACCTCACCGATCATCACGTCGGTGAGGTCGTAGACCGCCCTGAGTTCCGACTGGATCGCCGCCACGTAGTCGGGATCGGTGGGATCCCCATCGGGTTCGTTGGCGAAGGCGTCGCCGACTGGCACACTCCGTCGCCGACGCTGCGTGGCGACCCGGTGGCGGGCCACGACAGCGGCGACGAAGCGCTCTCGCTGCTCGGCGAGGGTCGCGGGGTCCTCGTCGAAAGAGAAGGCCGCCCGCAGGTAGTTCTCGGGCGACGTGTTCTCGTCGAGGCGCCGCACCAGGTAGGCGACGGCCGCAGCGAAGTCGTCGCGCCGCGTCACCGGCGCGTAGAGCAAGACACGCTGCCCTGACTCGACGATGGCGGCGGCCTCGGCCGGAGCCATCCCCTCAAGCATCTCCACGTCGAGCTGGCCCTCGACGCCGCGTTCGCGCGCAACCTCGAGCGCCCAGGCGACGTGGAAGAGGTTGTGACTAGCCACACCCACGCGAAGATGCCCGGCGTGCTGCGTCGAGAGGGCGACGTCGAGCAGGCGCAGATAGCTCGCGTCGACGTCCGCCTTGGTGTCGTAGGGGGCAGCGATCCAGCCGTGCAACTGCGACTCGGCCCGCTCCATCGCGAGATTAGCCCCTTTGACCAGGCGAATCTTTATCGGTGCACCGCCCGCGGCCACGCGCCCACGCGCCCACGACGCCAGCGAGTCCAAGACGCCGTGCGACTCGGGCAAGTAGGCCTGTAGCACGATGCCCGCGGTCAGGCCCGCGAACTCGTCCTCGTCCAGGACGAGGGTGAAGGCGTCCACGGTCATGCGGAGGTCGCGATACTCCTCCATATCGAGGTTGATGAACGTGCCGTTTGACATGGCGACCCTGTAGAGGGTGCGCAGGCGAGACGCGACGCGTTCGCGCGAGCCGTCGTGATCGAACGTAACGATCTGGCTGACCAGCGCCGAGAGCTTGACCGAGACGTAGTCGACGTCATCGCGCGCAATCATCTCGAGGACCCGTGAGAGTCGGTCATTCGCCTCGCGCTCGCCGAGAACGGCCTCGCCCAGGACGTTGACGTTCAGCGCCTCGCCAGCCGCGCGGCGCCGGGCCACCTGGTCTTTCAGTGCGCTCGGGTCATCGTCGCCGATGAGGTCACGTGTCAGAGCGCGTACCCGCGTGTGCACGACGGAGACGGCCGCACCCGGAAGAATCGAGCTGAGCCACGACAACGCGCGAAGTCCGTACGCGTTGACGATCCCGAATCCCACGACGCTGGCGCGCGCGGCGGCTCGGCGCAGCTGCCTCGCCGCCGCGCGCGACGATGCGAAGCGCATCACGTCATCGGTCAAGGTGATGGTCACGTCCAGAGCCGCGGGATCTCGAAAGAGCCGCGAGAAGCGCCGGCGCGTCGCGCGCTCCCGACGCCCGCGCAGTTGCGACGAGCGATCAATGAGTCGCTGCGCTCGTTCGATGGCTCCGCTGGTCAATCCGTCGATCGACGGATCGGTGCGTCCTGTCATGACGTCGGTCTCCTTTGACCACGCCGGGCGTACCCGGCGTCTCCACACTGCCACGCCGCCGGTGGCGCCATTGGCCAGGTCCCGCGCGTACGGTGCCGGGGCCGTCACCTGTGGCGCGAAGGGCGACTCGATCTGCAGGTCGTGGAGGCGAGGTCGCCACGACCCTTCAACCGCGCCGCCAGACTCGAGGGGACGATCTAGTGACCGTTCACTCGCCTCCGTGGGCGTAGTGCTGATCGAACCAGATGGCCTCAACGGGCACGTCGCCCACGTTGCTCAGACGGTGGGGAACTTCGGAGTCAAAGGAGATCGAGTCACCAGGGTTCATGCGATAGGTCTCAAAACCAAGAGTCACCTCAAGGGTGCCCGAGATCACGAATCCGTACTCGGTGCCCGCGTGGCGCACCAGGCGTCCGTCGGAAGTCGAACTGCCGCCGACGTCGTAGCGCACGAACATAAAGTCCGAATGCGGGTGGTTCGTCGCGGTCAGACGCTGCCAGGTCACCCCCGAGTCCAGCACCAGAGCCCGACGCTCCGGGGGCGACACCAGGGGGGAACGGACGCGGTCATCACCGGTAGAGCCGGCCCAGCCACGCAGCAGGGTGTCGCGCAGCCCCGCGCTCGTACTGACTCCTTGCTCGGTGCCCGTCGCTAAGGACTCCTCGTCTCGTGGAGCCGTCGCCTCCACCGCGAAAAGCTCGTCGATGGACATGTCGAGCGCGGCGCAGATCGAATAGAGGGTCGCGACCGAAGGCTTGGCCTTGCCGGTCTCAAGCTGGGAGATGAACGACGCCGAGACGTCGAGCTGGCGAGCGAACTGGCGCAGGGAGATCCCGCGCGCCTCACGCCGTACGCGCAGTCGGGCACCTACGGAGTCGGCCGTCGCTCGCTCCGTCGCCAGGCGGACCTCGTCGTGGCCGTTGGTCGCGGCGATTGCGCGGGTGCTGCGCGGAGGTACGACGCCCTCCGTGTCGTCGGTGGCCATTTCACCCGTCACCATTTCGTTACCCTTCCATCGGAGCGACCGTCGCCACCACGCATCGACTCGTCACCGTGCCGCGCAGTTTACCAACGGGTCGTTCTCGCCCCTCCGGCTCAGCGCCACGAGACAGTGTCTCACTCGCCACGACCCCACGGAGTGTTCAGGTTGGACTGGGACTCGCGCAGTTCGCTGAGCGTGCCGCCCGCGGCGTAGTAGCGCTTGCCCGCGACGAGCAGCTCCTCGGCCGGGAACTTGGTGATGACCTCGCAGCCGGTGGCCGTGACGACGACCTCCTCCTCGATGCGCGCCGCCGACCAGCCGTCCTTGGCTGGCCAGTACGTTTCGAGCGCGAAGACCATGCCCTCTTCGAGAACCTCGGGGTGGTCAAATGAGATCATGCGGCTGAAGATCGGCCGCTCCCAGATCGACAGGCCGACTCCGTGGCCGTACTGCAGGCCGAAGGCCGCCTCCTCGGAGGCAAAGCCGAACTCCTGGGCCGCGGGCCACAGTGCGACGATGTCGGCCGTGGTGACCCCGGGCTTGACCATGGCGATGGCGGTATCGATCAGCTCGCGGCACTTGGTGTAGGCGTCACGCTGGGCGACCGAGGCGCTGCCCACCGCGAAGGTTCGGTAGTAGCAGGTGCGATACCCGTTGAAGCTGTGCAGGATGTCGAAGAACGCCGGATCCCCGGGACGGATGAGACGGTCACTGTAGACGTGCGGGTGCGGCGAGCAGCGCTCGCCCGAGATCGCGTTGACGCCCTCGACGTGCTCGCTGCCCAGGTCGTAGAGGGTCTTGTTCACGACCGCCACGCACTCGTTCTCGCGCACGCCAGCTCGTAAGAACGAGTAAAGCTCCTCGTAGGCGGCGTCGACCATCGAGGCTGCCTGGGTCAACAGCGTGATCTCGTCGGGCGTCTTGAGCCGTCGCGCGGCGAGGAAGACCTGCTGGCCGTCGACGAGCGAGATGCCCTCCTTGGCGAACGCGGTAAGGATCGGCATCTCGATGACGTCGACGCCGACCGGCTCGTTTTCGAGGCCGTACTGGTGCAACACCTCCTTGATCTTGGACGCCACGTCACCGGCGCGGTCCGCGCCGGGGGGAATCGCGCCGCGCAGCGTGGACAGGCCCGCGCGCGCTCCCTCGTAGGGGACCTCGGTGCCGTCAGGCAGGATCTGGACGCCGCTCAGCCACGGGTTGTAGAGCTGGTGGTGACGCGCCGCCGACCCGAAATCCCAGACGATCGGCTTACCCCCCCGAGGCAGCAACGCGAAGCGGATCAGTTTGTCCATCGCCCACGTGCCGATATGGGTGCCAGTCATGTAGCGGATGTTGTGGAAGTCAAAGGTCAGCAAGGCGCCCAGATCGGAGCGCTCAAGCTCAGCCTGCAGGCGCGAGAGGCGCTCCTCGCGCAGGCGAGTCATGTCGACGCGGCTCTCCCAGTCAACGTTGTTGGTGCCGTGTGTGTGGATTCCCATTTCTCTCCTCAGTCGTTGCAGACGGGGCTAGGCCCTCGCCCGACGAGCCCACATGTCGAGGCCGACGGCGACGAGCAGGATCAGACCGAGGACGATCTGCTGCCAATTCGGGTCGACTCCCAGCAGGTTAAAGCCGTTTCCAATGAGGGCGATGAACAGCACGCCCAGAGCGGTGCGCCACCCCGAACCCTCGCCGCCGGCGATGGACGTGCCGCCCACGACGATGCCGGCGAGCACGAGGAAGGACAGCGACGGACCCCCGCTAGTCGACAGGATCGACCCCAGGCGACCCGCGTCGATGATCCCGCCTAGGGCCGCTGCGCCCCCGGAAATAACGAAAGTGATGATCTTGATCGCGTTGACCCGAACTCCCGCCAAGCGGGCGGCCTCAGCGTTGCCGCCCGAGGCCACCACGTAGCGGCCGAAGGTCGTGCGCGAGAGCACGACGGCGAGGACGACAACCACGGCGAGGGCCATCCACACCGCGCTCGGCACGGTGAGGAACGTCGAGTTTGTGAAGGTTTGAAAGCCCGGGATCGAACCGGTCAGCACCAAGTTGCCGTTGGTCACTTTGAGCGCGAGCCCGTAGATGATGTAGGACATCGCCAGTGTCGTGATCAGCGGGCTGATACGAAACACCGTGACGATGACCCCGTTAATGAGTCCCACCACGAGTCCCACCACGAGACCGGCGAGGATCGCCCAGACGACGGAATGGTGCTGGCCGACCTGGCCCGCGGTCACGCCGGCGAGCGCGTAGGTGGACCCGACGGAGAGGTCGATGCCGCCGGCCACGAGAACGAGGGTTCCCGCCGCGGCGATGCACAGCACCGCCGCCTGCTGGTCGAGGATGTTGATCAGGTTCGTCGTATGCAGGAACGGCGAACTTGCGATCGACAGCACGACGAAAAGGATGAGAAAGGGGATGAGGATCCCCGCGGTGCGCCACGACCCAAAAAGGCGTGACACTCCCGACTTCAAGGAGAAACCGGCGTCGCCGATCTCCTGGCCGGTATCGGAGTGGTCGAGGGTGTCGGTCATGTCATCTCCTCAGCTGGCGCTGATCTCGGTGAAGGCGGCCTCAAGGACCGCCTCCTCGCTGATGTCCCGTCCCGCCAACTCGGCAGAGATCCGCCCGTGGCGCATGACGAGGACCCGGTGGGCCAGGCCCAGAACCTCCTCGAGCTCGGAGGAGATCACGATGATCCCCATCCCTTCGTGAGCCATCTCGACCAAGAGGTCGTAGATCGCCCGCTTGGATCCGACGTCGACCCCGCGCGTCGGCTCGTCGGCGATCAAGACGGCCGGCGTCTTCATCATCGAACGCGCGAAGAGGAGTTTCTGCTGGTTGCCACCCGAGAGCATCGCGACCGGCAGCGACATGCTCGCGGCCTTGACGGTGGTGCGCTCCATCAATGACGACACCGCGCGGCGCTCACGGATGCGCGAGACCCAGCCGAGTCGACTCACGAGGTCAAGTCGCGAGAGCGAAACGTTCTCGCGCACCGATCGACCCATCATCAGGCCCAGCTCCTTGCGCGACTCGGGGATCATGACAAGCCCGCGGTGGATCGAACGGCGCGGATTGTGACCCGACAGGTCGTCGCCGCCGAGACGAACCGATCCCGCCGAGACCTTGGCATCGCGAAAGATGGCCCGGGCGAGTTCGGAGCGTCCCGCCCCCACGAGTCCCGCGATGCCGAGAATCTCTCCGCGCCGCAGTGAGAAGGTGCAGTGATTGACCATGGGCGCGCAAAGGTTGTTGACCTCGAGGACGACCGGTCCGTCGGCAGCGGGAAACTGCTTCTCGGGAAACGTCGCCGAGAGTGAGCGACCAAGCATCCCCTCGATGAGGCTCTCCTGCGTCGCGCCGCGGGCGTCGACGGTCTGGACGAGGTGACCGTCGCGCAGGGTGGTGATTGTGTCCGAGAGCGAGAGCACTTCGGACAGGAAGTGAGAAATCAAAATGACCGCGGTCCCACCGGCTGCCAGAGTACGGATGATCCCGTGCAGGGCGCTGGTCTCGTGGCTTGAGAGTGCCGCCGATGGTTCATCCATGACCACGATCGAGGCCTGGCGCGACAGCGCACGCATAATCTCGACCTTCTGCTTGTCCGCGGTGGAGAGGTTGGCGGCGGGCGTGTCGGGGTGCAGCGCGAAGCCCGTGCGCTGGGCCAGCTCTCGGAAACGGCGACGCAGCTCTCGTCGGCGGACGAAGCCGCCGGTTGCGATCTCCGCGCCGAGAAAGACGTTGTCCGCGACCGTGAGGCCCGGCACGATCGCGAGTTCTTGGGCGATAGTGACGATCCCGTGCGTGAGACCGTCGCGCGGCGAGCTCATGTGCAGCGTCCGGCCGCCCAGAGTCAGAGATCCCTCGTCGGGAGCGAGCACCCCCGCGATGATCTTGCCCAGAGTCGACTTGCCAGCGCCGTTCTCGCCGATGAGAGCGTGAACCTCGCCCGCTTTGATGGTGATCGACACGTCCTGCAGGGCGGGGACCCCACCGAACCGCTTGGACACGCCGGCGACGACTAGGTCGTCGCCGGGCGTGCCCGCGGCCCGGTGGGGGGCACCGTCAAGGGTCTCGTATGACATGTGTGAACACGTCCAACTTGTCAGTTCAGCCGGCTGTCGTTGTTCCTACCGTCGGAATCAACCCGGCCACTCGGGTGAGAAGTTCTTGATGTTCGACGCGTTGAGCACGCCGTGGTTCGGCAAGCTCGCGACCGGGTTCTTCGAGCCCTGCGGCTTACCCGTCCTGATGGCCTTAATCAGCATCTGCATGCCGAGCTGGCCTTCGGTCGCCGGCATCTGCGCCACGTCGCCGACCCACATACCGCTCTTGAGGCCGGGAACCGCCGCGGCGCTGGCGCCGTAGCAGATCAGCTTCGTCGACGTCGAGCCGTTGAGAGCGATCTGGGCACCTTCGCAGTTCTGGTCGGCGCCGACGATGAACTTGATGTTCGGGTGCGCCTGGAGCATGCCCTGGACAACCGTGGTCGACGTGCCGACGGCGTAGGTGCCGTCACCCTCGGCGACGATCTGAATGTTCGGGTACGCCTTCAACTTGGCGTTGATGGCCGCGGTAATTGCCGAGTCTGGCTCGTCACCCGTGATGTTGTGCACGAGCCCGATCTGGCACGGGTTGGTGGATCCGCAGGCCTTGATGACGAGGTTTGCTAGCTGGGTGCCGATCTTGGAGGGGAAGAACACCACGTTGCCCGAGAGGCCCTTCACCTGGATCTGGTCGGTCGTGTACTTGAGGCCGAGGATCTGGTCGATGTTGACGACCTTGATTTTGGCCGCCATGACCTTCTTCACCTGGCTGATCTCGGCCGCGCCGTAGATCGGCTGGAGCAGGACTCCCTGGTAACTGTGCGAGCTGATGATGTCCTGCATCTCAGCCACCTGGGTCGACGGGTTGTACGCCCCGTCGAAGACAGTGACCTTCACACCACTCGCCCCCGCCACTGCCTTCGCGGCCGCGAGCATCGGCGCGTCGTAGCTGTTACCGACGGCGTAAGAGATGTAGGCGATGTGAATCGGCTTCTTCTTTGCGGCACTCGCTGCCGTGGTGAGACCCGCCAGCATCGTCGATAGGGCCAAGGCCCCGACCGCTGAGCCCGTGAGCCAGCGCATCTTGCTTCTCATTCGTGTTTCCCCCCTTGTGTCGCTGCGCGACTCGCGCGCAGCACGTGCTAACCGCCGCCCCCCCTTTTGAGTGCCGTTCCACGGTCAACGTCGAGACACTAGCGATGTTCACTAAACGTGTCAAGTCACAGCGAACACATAATCACTTGCACTGAACGCACTGCTGCCGGCCGCTCGCGCGGCCGGCAGCAGTGGGCGGCCCATCTGGGCGTGGGCTACTTGTTGTAGTGGTACGGATTGTCGATCTCGTGCTTGGGCGGCAGGTCGGGGTGCATGCCCGCCTCCCAGGCCTCCTCGCCCAGCGTCGTCTCCAGGAACCCAACGGTCTCTTCCACCACACGGCGCGCCTTCGCCAAGTCGACGTTGATCAGGCGATGCTCGTGCTTGACGATGTTGCCGTCGATCACCACGGTGTGCACGTCCGCGCGCTGGGCCTGCATTGCGATGTGTCCGTAGGGGTTCACGATCGGGAACATCACCGGCGACTCGTCATTCTTCACCAGCACGATGTCCGCGCGCTTGCCGACCTCGATGCTGCCGATCTTGCTGTCGAGCCCGAGGGCCTTGGCACCGCCACGCGTCGCCCAGTCGATCACGTCGTCCGAGCGCAGGTCGAGCTGGGTGACGGTCTCGCCCTTGAGGTGGGCCTCGAAGTGCTGACGGGAGCGATCCGCGCCCAGCGTCGTACGCATGGCGGTGAACAGATCCGCGCTCCACCAAACCGAGGTGTCGTGCGACAGCGTGATCGGGATGCCGAACTGGCGCAACTTCCACGACGACGGGTAGCCCTGACCCGCGCTCTGCTCGCTCTCGGTGGAGACCGAAACGTAGCTGCCACAGGCCGCGATGCGCTGATAGCTGTCGTCGGAGAGCGTGGCGCAGTGCACAAGGATCGTGTTAGGCGTCATGTAGCCGTTCTCGTGCATGAGACGAATACTGTCATCGCCGTTTGCCCCGAGCACGCCAGCGTGGGTGTTCACCGACACGCCGAGGTCGCGGGCCACGTCGAACGCGGCGCGCTCCGGGAACTCCGGACCGGCGACGACGTCAAAGGCGATCTGAAAGCCGAGCCGGTCCTTGCCATCGAATCGGCGCGCAAAGAAGTCCTGAAACCCCTTGTCGGCCGTCCATTCCCACGGTGCACGCTGGATGTTGCCGTAGGCGAGGACGAAGCGGCCGTCGATCTCCTCGAGGGCGTCAACCGCGGCGTCGGCGTGGTCGATCGTCTGCAGGCCATGCGACCAGTCGACCGACGTGGTCACGCCGGCGTCGACCGCCTCGATCGCCGAGAGCAGGTTGCCCGCGTAGACATCTTGGGGGCGGAAGTTCTTGCCGTGCTCGAGGTAGTACCAGACGAAGTACTGCGACAGTGTCCAGTCAGCACCGTAAGCGCGCATCGCGGTCTGCCACATGTGTCGGTGCGTGTCAATCATGCCGGGCATGATGATGCCGCCGCTCGCGTCGATCGACAGCGCGTCAGCCGGAGCCTGGATGTTCGGTCCGATCTCCTTGATCTCTCCGCCCACCACGAGAACGTCACAGTTCTTGATCACACGACGGGCATCGTCCATGGTCAGGACAATGCCGTTGCGAAAGACGATGGAACGCCCGTGTTCGAGTGACTCGCCGGACGTGCTGATGGGCTTGTTCATGCCCCCCCCTTAGTTGATCTGTTCAGAATCTCGCTCAGCGTAGCACTGTGTTCACTGATGTCAAGAGCCACTTCACACAGTGTTTTTCACACTGGAGCTGCCGCGCCGCGGCGGACCCCGTTCCGGCCCCACGCGTAGTACTGGCAACGGTTATCACCGTATCGAGGGCGTCGCCCGCGATACAAACGAACAGCCACGCGTCGGACCACCGGACGGTAGATTCGCCCTTGACCCGACCAACCCATCGGATATGTTTATTCACACTGAACATAGTGAGGGGGACACATGACGCAGATTGAGTCGAAGGGTGCGAGTCGCACGGCCGTCGTACTCGGGGGCACTCAGGGCATCGGGCGAGAGATCGTCAAGGCACTCGCCGCCCAAGGGGCGACCGTCTACCTGTCGGGGCGCACCATGGAGTCGGCGCAGACGGCCGCCGCAGAGATCGGCCTCGGGACGATTCCGCTCGCGGTCGACCTCTCCGAACCCGAGGCCATCGCATCGTCGCTCACCTCGGTCGCGTCGGTCGACGATCTCATAATTCCCGCCATCGAACGAGACGCCAACACGATCGCTGACTACAACATCGCGGGTGCCATGCGCCTCGTCACGCTCAAGCTCGTGGGCTACGCCGAGGCCATCCACGCCTTGCGCGATCGCTTCACGAGCACCGCGTCGATTGTCCTGTTCGGTGGTCTGGCACTCGAGCGCCCCTACCCCGGCTCGACCACGGTGTCAACCGTCAACGGCGGCGTCGTCGGCATGGTGCACACGTTGGCCTGCGAGTTAGCGCCGGTACGCGTCAACGCGGTGCATCCGGGGATCATCGGCGACAGCCCCTACTGGGAGAACAAGGACAACAGCCACATCGTGAACCGCACGCCCCTGGGACGTCTAGTCACAATGGACGAGATCGTCGGATCTGTCCTCTTCCTTCTCGACAACACCGGCGTCAACGGCGTCAACCTTGCGATGGACGGCGGCTGGCTGCTCAAGTAGCAGCCGTCGCCACAGAAAGGAACACGATGTACTACCTCACACGCATCGACGACACCGCCGCCACGATCCCGCAGAAGTACGCGGACTCGAGCCAGGGTTTTCGTCAGCAGGCACTCCTCGGCCGGGCCACCGGGTCACCCCACATGAGCCTCTCTGTGGGACACCTCGCTGCCGGCGGCCACATCAACGCCGTCGTGCACTCCTTCGAAGTGAGCCTCTACGTCTTTGACGGCACCCTCGCGGTCACCATGCTCGGCGAGACGACACACTTGGGGGCGGACCACGCCATCGTCATCCCCGTTGGCGTCACCTACGCTTTGCGCGCGGTGGAGGGTGCCTCGCGCTGGCTGCAGATGAGCGCCCCGGGCGAGCTCGATGACGGGCGGCGCGAGGACACCTTCTTCACCGGCGACACCCTCGCCGAATCCGCACCCGTCATCCCCGACATGCGCGACCCACGCAATCAACACGCGGTGCGCTTCGACGCCGCGTCGATGGATCTGAAGAAGCTCGCCCACGGCGCACCGGTCGCCGACCCGACCGCGTCGCCGAGCATGGCGACCGCGTTGCTCGCCTACAGCGGCATCGGCGTGCGCATGCTCATCGACCAGCGCGTCGGCGCCCAGCTGCACACGATGTTCGTCGTCGACTACCAGCCCACGGCCATCGCGCACCCACACGACCACCCCTTCGAAGAGGCCTACATCTTCGTCGAGGGCGAAGTCCACGCCCTGGTCGACGGGGACGAACTGGTGCTGCACCCCGGCGACGTGCTGTGGGCCGGCGTCGGGGCCGACCACGGATTCGAGAATCGCAGTGACGGGCTGGTGCGCTGGATCGAGACCCAGGCACCCCAGCCGCCCGTCCAGCACTCGTATCGCTTCAGTCGCGAGTGGGAGCACCTGGCCGACCAGTTGCGCGAGTCCCGCGGCCACTCGCACTAGTCGCGGCCCCGGGCGACGCCACAGCCCGCTCGGTACCATGTCCGCGTGGGACTCACGGCTTACCGCAGCTGCACGTTCACTGAGAAGCGAGCGGTGCTGCGCACCTTTTGGTCCCACCACGCAGCCGAGTCCGCCAAGATCACTCAAGCGGCCCGCGAGTACGGCCCTTACGCATTCGGCATGGTCGCGGTCATCTGCGTCGAGCTCGCCCTCATCGCCGCCGCACTCGTCGCCATCGGCAGCGCCTGGGCCTGGTTGGCCGTAGCAGCCACGGTGCTCGCCGGCGTGAGCACCTGGCGGGCTCGGGTCTGCCAGCGCGCAATGGTACGCCCGACGAACTAGGTGGCGACCCCCACAAATCGCGTGCAGTGACGCCTCCGACGCCGAATCGGCAACGTCCTCAGCCGGAGCGAGTCACGAGGACTCGCCGAGCGACGGACGCCTCGCCCAGAGCACGACGTCCACGACGGCGGGACCCTCACCCTCGGCCGGACGGTCGATGCGTGCCAATTGCTCCACGCGCAGCCCGACGAACGCGTCGCGCAACGTGTCCTCGGTGTAGAGGCGAGCCGGATCTGGTGGGCCGGCGGCCCCGAGCGCCTCGACATGGTGGCCGATCACGTAGAGATGTCCGCCGGGCGCCACCGCGGCGGCCACGCGGGTAAAGAGTTCGGCCCGCTCGTGCGGCGCCGGGTGGATGTTGGCCATCACCACGAGATCGACGGGCGCCTGCGGCGAGTACGTCATGAGATCGGCCAGAACCCAGTCTGCGGCGAGGGACTGCTCACGGGCCCGAGCCTCAGCGATCTCGAGTCCCACGCTCGAGGAGTCGACGCCGATCACCCGCCAACCCCGACCCGCCAGCCACAGTGCGTTGCGCCCCGTGCCGCAGCCGAGGTCGAGTGCGGTGCCCGGCGCGAGCGGCGTCACCAGTTCGACGAGCTCGGGGTCCGGCTCAGCGGGCCAGGGATTGGTGCGATAGCGCTCGTCCCAGGGACTCGGCGTAGGTGGCTGACTCGCGTGCGCGTCAGACATGATCGCTCCTCGCTAGCACCGAGCTCGCTGCCGAACGTCTCCCGGCCCCGGTTCGTCATCCTACGCTGAGCCCGTGGACAACGCCCCCGAACTGAGTCCTCACCTGAGCGACGCGCTGATGAGTGGCGTCGCCCTCCTGCCGGCCGGCGCCAACGTGGTGATGCAGCTCAGCCAGCTCCCTGTCGGCCACGCGGTCGCGCGTAGCCCGGTGACCGAGGGGGCCCTCACTCACCACCCGATCAAGCGCACGCGCACGACCCTGGCCTTCCTCACCATCGCCGTTTTCGGCACCGACGCTGAACGTGTTGCTCTGCGCCGCGAAATCGACCGGTCCCACGCCCGCGTGCGTTCCGCACCCGGCGACCCGATCACCTACAGCGCTTTTGACCCCGACCTGCAGGGCTGGGTTGCGGCCTGCCTCTACCAGGGATCGCGCCAGGCCGTCGAGCTCGCCGGAGTCGAGCTCGCCGAAGTAGAAGACGAGCTTTACCGGGTGGCCGAGCGCCTGGGCACGACCTTGCAGGTCCCCAAGGGTTGGTGGCCGCTCGATCGCGCGGCCTTCGAACACTACTGGGAGGAGAAAATGGATCATGTCGGCTTCGATGATGTGACGGGCGACTACCTTCGCTCCTTCGTCCGCCTGGAGTTCCTCCCGCGCCCCCTGGCCGTCGTCCTCGGGCCGGTGAACGGACTACTCGTCTCCTACTTCCTCCCCGAGGTTCTGCGTCGCGAGCTGGGCCTGACCTGGAGCGGCCGGAGACAGAACGTCGCGCGCTTTCTCGTCGCGTCATCCGCCCGGCTCTGGCGAGCACTGCCCGCGCCGCTGCGCCACTTTCCCCTTAACTGGGTGCTCGCCGACACTCGCCGGCGTCTGGCGACGGGTCGGGCCGTGGTCTAATCACTCTCGTTGCGCCGATACGGGTAGCGAGACGGTGTCCGTATCGTCCCGTGCCGGACTACGCGAGAGCTCGTCGCAAAGTCGCTGAGATCTCGAAGTATCGCGAGCGGTGTTCGGACAGGTAGGGGCGAAGCACCGGGTGAAACGCGTCAGGTACCGGTTGGCCTGGGTGGGGTCGACCAGAACATCCTCGCGGCCCAAGTGAACACGCCCGTTCGTGTACTGCCGACCTTTGGCACCAGGGTCGAGACGATCGCCCAAGCGATCGGCGTCGACGACTGGCTCTCCCGGCACGAGGCCCAATGTGTCAGCGCGCTTCAGCCACCCCTCGAGATGCGACGAGGCAGGGGCCAGGAGAGCTTGATGTGTTCAGCCTCGATGGTGCGTCGTCGGTGACGACGAGCCGCCGTTCTCAATGAGGGAACCGACGTGATCGAGTCGCCCTTCGAAAACCTCCGTTAACGCACCTCAGTTGCGACCCGACTTTGGCGTTGTGTTCGAGTGCGAGAGGACACATCGCCGAAAAGCCACAATGTCCCGGGAATGGCGCTGAAGGTAGTCCACGACTCACGGTTCATCTGACGAAATCGTCGCGCGGAAGCCGGGTGTCTAGCCCGACCAGTAATTGGGAGACGAACGAAGTACGCTACCTCTCAGGACGTCTAGAAACTTGCTTCCTTCTCGTCTGACACTTCGTCAGACTCCGTCAGAAGACAGGAAGCACAGTGCGAAACACCTCAAACGTCCACACTCGTCGTTGGTTGACGAGATCCCTCACATCCCCGTTCATCGCCTCGGCGGCGACTGCGGCGCTCTTGGTCGTGGGGTTGAACTTCGCGGCCGCCGGGCCCGCATCGGCCGCGGGTACCAAGACGAACACCATCACCGCGGTAGCGACCCCGTCCGCCGGCAGCGCAGGCGGGTCCTTCGTAACGAGTGCCACGGCCACCTCCGGTGACACGGTGATCATCTCGACCGATGCCACCTCCACCGGTTGCACGCTCGCCGGAACCAAGGTCAGCTTCACTGGTTCGGGCAACTGCGTCATCAACTTCAACGACGCCGGCAACGCGACCTACGCCGCGGCGAACCAGGTGCAGCAGCACGTTCAGGTGTATTCGGCTAATACGATCCACCCCAGCACGGCCCCAACGACGGGACTCGTGCACGACACCTATAGCGCGAGTGCCACTGCGACCTCGGGTGACACCGTAAAGATTTCCCTCGACGGGAACTCGACGGGCTGCGCGATGAAGTCGGGCAACAAGATCAGCTTCACCGCACCGGGTACGTGCTTGGTGGACTTCAACGATGCCGGTAACGGCGCCTTTGCCGCCGCCGTGCAGATTCGCCAGAGCATCACGGTGCGTACGACGGCCCTGAAGACCCAGGCACCCCTCTACCTCACCAGCGTGACTGGGTTCGTCGGAACCGGGCTCTCGCTGACATCGTCGGGTGGTTCGGGATCGGGCGCCGTCAGTTACGCCGTCACGAGCGCCGGAAGCGCTTTGTGCTCGGTGTCCAGTGGCATCTTGCACGCGTCAACCGCTGGCACATGCCAGGTCACTGTGATGAAGGCCGGTGACACGATCTACCTCGACGCCAAGTCCAGCGCCACGACGGTCACGCTCGCTCGCCGAGTGGCCAGCGCGCCGCGTGCGATCAAGATGAGCTCTGCCGTCTTCACCGGACGTTCCATCGTGACGTCAGTCATCGGCGCCCACTTCTATGGTCAGCCCCGCTTCAACAGCAGCGTGGGCGGAACCAGGGTCGGCGTGATTCGCGACACGGGTCAGGTCCTGACCATTCGCGTCACGATCTCCGCATTTGCTCCGCGTGGTGTGCACACGTTCTTCCTCGTGTTCGCTCACGGTCAGCGCACGTCGGTGCGCTACAACCAGCGCTAGAAGCAACGTCGTCAACTCGGCCGGCGGGTCGCTCGTTCCCCCGAGAACCACCCGCCGGCCGAGTGCTCGACAGTAATACTCCCGAGCCAACACGGTCCTTGACGGCGTCGCCCACTGGCGCAGAGTCGGCGGGTCCGGCGAATGACCTCGAGGTCACTAGTGCGTTGTACGAAGATCTCTCGATCCACCTGTGCTTCAATGTCTGGGCTCGGACCACGTGGATTCATCGACACGTGGACCGAACCTGAGATTCAGGTCTCGCAGTGCGGCTGGAGGGATTCGAACCCCCGACCCTCGGTTCCGTAGACCGATGCTCTAATCCGCTGAGCTACAGCCGCAGTAATACAGGCCTCCTATCCTAGCGGTCCTCGACCAAGGGCGGCCTCGCCTCTACCATGCCCACGTGGCCCTGACCGACGACCTGCCTCGCCTCCTCGACCTCATAGAGGGTCCGATGGTGGCGATCCGCCACGACCTGCACGCCCACCCGGAGCTCTCCTTCGCCGAGTTCCGCACCAGTTCCGTGATCCGCACCCGCCTCGAGGAGCTCGGCTGGCGCCTCGAGGAGTGCCCCACCGAGACGGGCGCGGTGGCGACCCTGGAGGGGGCACCGGGACGACGCGTCATGATCCGCGCGGACATTGACGCCCTGCCGGTCGGCGAGGAGACCGGCCTCGCCTTTTCCAGCGAGACCGCGGGCGTCATGCACGCCTGCGGCCACGACGTGCACACGGCCGCGGCACTCGGAGTGGCCGATCTCTTGGCGCGACTGCACGAGGCGGATGAACTCGTCGGCGCCTTCACACTGGTCTTCCAGCCCGCCGAGGAGGGTCTCGGCGGCGCGCGTGCCATGCTCGAACGCGGCCTGCTCGAGGGACGCGACGTCGACTACGTGATCGGCGCCCACGTGTCGAGCCTCGGTCCCGTCGGCTTCGTCGCGGCGCGTCCCGGAGTCATCATGAGCGAGGCCCACGCCTTCGACATCCACCTCACCGGCGCGGGCGGACATGGCGCCATGGCGAGCGACGTGGGCAACGTCGTGCTCGCCGTCAGCGACCTCGCCCCGCGCCTGGGCGAAGTCGTCGAAGGACTCTCCTTCGAGGGCACCGCGTGCGCATGCTCGGCCGGGGTGATCCGCGCCGGCAGTGCGCCCAATGTGGTGCCGCGCCACGCAAGCCTCTCGGGCACGCTGCGAACCTTCACCGACGACCAGCGCGTCGAAGCGCTGGCGCGACTCGATGCGCTCGTCGCGTCGGTCGCCAGCCGGTTCTCGGTCACGGCCGACATCGACTTCACGTTCTCGACCCCCGCCGTGACCAACGACGTGCGCGCGTTGGAGATCGTCGCCGGCGCGCTGGGGAACGCCCCGGGCGTCCTCTACGCCGAGATGGGCCCGGTGAGTCCCAGCGACGACGTCTCCGAACTCTTGAACCGCGTGCCCGGCTGCTACCTCTTCGTCGGCGGCGCCGCGCCCGACGGTTCGAGCGGCATGCACCACAGCCCGAACTTCGTCGTCGTCGACGAGGCGTGCCGGGTCTTCGCCATAACGCTCGCGACCGGCGCCCTGGCGCTCGCGCGCAACTAGAAGAGTCGGGCAGCTCCGCGCAACGGTGCGAAGTTTCCGTCGATCTCGACGGGCACCGCAAGGTCCGCGAAGACGTCGGGCGTCACGCGCCGGGCGTTGCCGCCGGCGAGGTGGATGGCAGTTGCGGCGAACTCGTCGGTGAAGCCGGCGACCGCCTTGACCAGGTCGCGGTGCCAGCGGGCCTCGTCCTCGGCGCGGGCCCGCTCACCCAGCGCCTGGTCGAACGTGCGACCGTCGTCAAAGGCCGCCGCGCCGACGTCGCGCACGCGCACGAGTTCGCCGTCGACGACGAGGGCGAGCCCGCATCCCGTGCCGAGGGTGATCACCACCTCGCGACCCACCCCCTGACTCGCGCCCAGCGCCGCCAGGGACGCGTCGTTCACCATACGCACGTCGGCACCGGTCGCCTCGCGCAGCGCGCGCTGAAGCTCGAAGCCGCGCCAGTGCGCGTCGAGCTCGGGGTCGACGGGTGTTGAGACCCCGCCCGGGCGCGACAGATTGCCGGGGCGCACCACGCGCCCATCGGTGAACTCACCGGGAAAGCCCACCCCGGCGCGCTCGACCTTGGCCTTGATGATCCGGTCCGCGACCACACCCACCAGTCGCTCGGGGGTGCAGGGATAGGGCGTCGGGCGTCGTCGCGGGTCCTCGAGCAGGGTGCCGTCCGCGTCGACCAGGCAGTACTTGATGTTGGTCGCGCCGATGTCGACCGCGAGCAGGGCCCCGCTCGTCAGGTGCGTCGATTCCACCAGCGAATCGTAGCGACGTCGCGGCGACCACGATGACGAAGGTGTCGCTGGCGCCACCACGGCACCAGGCGAACCGGCGCGACCGGCGCCGAGCGCGACACGACGAGACCCGTCCCCGGCGAGAGCCGCCGAAGTGGCGCCTCGCTGGAACCCGCCGCCTCGGGCAGGAAGGTGGCGACCGCCGGATCGGCCAGACCGCCCAGGACGAGACGCGTCGTGTGGTTGTTCACGATGGTCGCCGCGCGCTTGCCCCAACGGGCGTTCAGCTGCGCGAAGTCCTGGACCACGGTCACCAGCGTGACCGAGAGCCCCGCCAGCGTCGCCGCCAGCTCGTCGAGGTCATCGAGGGGCGCGACGGTGGCCGCCTCGTCGAGCACGAGCAGCAACGGTCGGGCGCTGCCGGCGTCGACGAGTCGCTGCTGCTCTTCGAGCACCGCGCGCAGCGCCCCGCGAAAGAGCGACTCGTAGTGACGTTGCTCGCCACGCGGGCTGACGAGATAGAGGGTGTGCGGTCCGTGGACGACGTCGCGTACGCGGGCGAGGGGCTGAGCGAAGCGCCAGGCCAGCAGCATGGTCTCGGCCGTCGTGATCACGCCGTCGACCGTCTTGGCGTCGTGCTCGAGAAACCCTCGCAGGAGATCCGCGGCCTCGCTCGCACGGGTGAGCCACTCGTCGAAGGCGCGTGTATCGAGGACCCGCGCGACGTCAAAGACGCTGCGTCGGCTCTGTCGCGCGATCACGAACAGGGCGGCCACCAACTTGGTGGCGAGCGCGTTCCAGAATTCGGAGTCCGCGTGAGGGCTCGCACGGCTGGTCAACTCATGCGCCACGCGCAGCGCGTGGCGCAGCGACTCAACCCGCTCGAGCGGATCCCAGGTGAGCCCGCCGTCACGCCCCGGCTCGAGGACCTGGACCGCGCCGAGCGCGCCACGCCAGCGCCGCGTCACCTCGACGACGTCGGACTTGACACTGGTGACCACCAGCGCATCACTCCACGAGAGAATCGCCGGCACCACCAGCGAGGAGGTCTTGCCCACCTGGGTAGGTCCCACCACTAGCAGCGAGCTGCGCTCGCCCAAGCGCAGCCGCGGACCCAGGGCGACGCCGCGCAACGTGCGCTTCCCGAGGACCAGGCGGTCGTTCACCCTCGCATCGCCGAATCGGTGTCGATGAAGCGCGCGTCGCGCGCGTCGGGGACGATCCGCACGACCGAGCGAAACGCGCCGTAGCGCACGAGGGCGGCCCCGCGCGGCAGCGCGACGAGGTAACGCGACTCGTTCGGGTGCAACGAGAGGGCCGCGGCGATCTCGCGGGCCTCGTCGGCGCCTTGGCGAAAGAGCCACGTCGTCTCGCACTCGCGCAGCAGTCCCAGGGCGCTCGCGCGCGTCGCACTGCCGGCATCGCCGGTCGCGCCCACGTCGCTGAAGCGGTGCAGGACGAGCACGTGGCTGATCCCGCGCGATCGCGCCAGCTTCCAGGATCCGCGCAGCCAGCGCAGCGACGCCGGATCGCTCAGCAGGACCCACGCCTCGTCAAGGACGAGATATCCCGGACGATCGGGGCGGGCCAGGTTCGCACCGGCCGCCGCCGCCGAAAGCGCAGCCACCGCGAGCGAGTCACCCGACCACTGCGCGCTGAGATCGAGCACGACCAGATCACCCTCGAGCGACAGCGCCGGCCCTTCGCCGTCGAACAGCCCCGCGAGGTCGCCCTCGACGAAGCGGCGCACGATGAGAGCAAGCGAGCGACGAGGCCCCGCGGGCCCGCGCAGGTCGCTCGCCAAGCGCTCGTGCAGCGCTGCGAGCAGCCGTCGCGGCCGCCGCGCGCCGAGCCTCCTCCAGGTCTCGTCAAGGGCGAAGTGCAGTTCGTCGGAGAGTCCGCCGGCCGCGCTCGCGAGCACGGCTCGCACGAGGTCGCGGGCGCGGCTGTCGTCCTCGAACGGATCGCACCACCCGTCGCGGCCCAGCACGAGGGGCGTCACGCCGTAGGAGGCGGCGAGCGCCCCGTACTCGCCCTTGGGATCGACTACCACGACCCCGCGACCGCGCGCGAGACCCCGATCGATCACCATCTTGACGAGCGTCGACTTGCCCGCGCCGATCGAGCCGGCCACGAGGAGGTTCGGGTTGGCGACCAAACCCGCACCGTAGGCGTCGAAGGGCTCGTAGACGAACTCGCCGCCGCCCAGGCAGTCGCCGAGAGGCCGCCCGACGAGGCCCGTGCCCGCGTCGTGGGCCGGCAGGCGCAGGTCGAGCACGTCCTCGGACGTGGCCAGGTGCGTCCACGCCCTCACCAGCCAGGACCTCCGGGAAGGGACTGGCAGTACCAGCGGGCCTGACGGCCCAGGCCGCGATCGAGCACGAGTCCGCACTCGCGCGCCGCGCGCAGAGTCCCCGCCACCGCGTCGTCGAGATCCTCAAGGCGCGTGGCCCGCACCGTGACGAAAACCGCGAGACGCACCAGGGCGCGTCCCTCGGCGACGTGCGCCTCGCGCTCGAGCGTGCGCGCCACGCGCCGTCGCGCCCGCGACGTCTCGCGAAAGCCCCACGAACTGGCGGCCGCCCAGTTGCTCGTCGCAGCGTGGCTCAGTCGTTCGACCCGTCGACGCGCGCGGGCGTCGTCTAACACGTCGAGGTGCAGCGACACGGTCGTCGTCGCGCGACGACGCTGCAGGCCGGCGAGCAGTGGCACGGTCGCAGCCGAGTAGTCGCGCACCCGCAGCACGCGGCAGACCCCATCGGTGGTGCGTAGGTAACTCAGGCGCTCCAAGAGCCAGAGGTGATCGGCCAGACCCACCCCGCTAACGCGCGCGAGCAAGGCATCGTCGCGGGTCCACCCCTCGGGAGGGCGTCCGCCGAGGCACAAGAGCGTGGCGATGTCGTCGCCGTCGCGTACGACGTGCAGCGACGCGTGACGACCGCTTGGAGCCGTCGCGAGGGCGTCGAGGCTCTGGGCCACGCGCCGCGCCACATCGAGGTCGGCCCCGCTGAGATCAAGCCGTCCCCGGTGACGCAGCGCGTAACCGCGCGTGGTCGCACTCGCGAGCGCGTGAACGACGCACGGATCGCCGCGCTCGACTACGACCGAGGTGACGTGGGGCCGTGCCGCGTAGGCGAGAGCGAGCCCCAGCCGCTCGGCGACGCTCACCCGCTCGCCCGCGGGCAGCGCCGCGGCGAGCAGCGCGACGCCCAGACCCACCAGGACCACGAGGTGCACGCGCACCAGCGCGTCGGCGAGCACCGCTGCGCCGAAGGCGAGCAACACCAACTGGAGCCGGTCGAGGCCGAGGATTCGCGCGGGGGCGTCGGCGTCGCCGAGGCGCACGCCCTCACTCATCGAAGTGCCACGTGACGACGGGGCCCATGTGATCCGAGGTGTAGGCGACGTGGCCTCCACGACGCTGGGGCTCGCCCACGGGCGCCTTGACCGGCCCCTCGTAGGGCGGCGCCAGGGTGACCTCGCCGTCGCCTTCCCACAGGCCAAATCCCAGGTCCTCGGGCGTCTCGGGTGGCGTGGGCACCGCCTCGGGCGCGACCATCGCTCCCGCTCGCGCGACACCCTGCGCCGCCTGGCGGGTGCCGCGCGTGGCGCGCTGGCGGACCCCGTCGAGGTGGTGCAGGGCCGACTGTTCGATGATCGGCACCACGCGCAACAACGCGAACGGAGTCAGGGCCGCGAGGGCCAGGGTGACCGCCCCGGCCACGACGCGCGTCGTCGAGGTCCCCGTGAGCTCGTCGAGTCCCAGGACGAGGGCGATGACGATGAGGAACTTGCTGGCCGCCACTGCGACGAAGGTCTCGGCGAGGCGCCAGGCGGCGCGGCGCAACGAGGGGAACGTGGCCAGCGCCGCGACCACGGGCACGAGCACGAGCACCAGCGACAGGACGACCACGCGCACCACCAGCTCGCACCAGAGGAACCACGACCCCACCACCACCGCGATCGCGAGCAGGAAGAGGCCGAAGCCGGGAATCGTGCCCACCAGGTTGCGCAGGTCGTCTGCGAGGAGCCCTTCGTGGACGAGGACCGTCGCCGACGCGGTGCTCGAGAGGTCGTTCACCCCACGCAAGATCGCACCGGCGATGGGGCGGGCCAACGCGATGGCCGCGACGCTCGCTGGCGCCACTCCGAGGTAGGCGCGCCACAGCGAGCCCGCGTCACCGTGGCGCAGCGCCGAGAGCGTCGCGACCATCAGTCCCATCAGCATCAGGATCGGCGACAGCGTGGTGAGCGTCGCATAGAGCGGGGCGACTGAGGTCGTCACGGTCGCGGGATCGGTCGTGGTCGCGAGCACCCCGCCGGCGGAGGTAAGGATCCAGTGCACGCTCCCCACCACCCAGTTCGTCAACGCGTTGAACAGGTCGCCCAGCGTGGCGTGGGTGAGCAGACCGGCCGCGCACGTCCCCGGTTCGAGCAGGCATCCAAGTCCCATCAGTGCACCGCGAGGCCGGTCTTGAAGAAGAAGTTGATCAGATATGGTGCGGCGCCGATCAGGATCGCAGCCAGCAGCGAGGTCATCACCGCGCGCCGGCCCGCCGCGGACTGGTGGTAGTTCTGCGAGTGGCTGCCGAGCGCCCAGAGGCCCGCACCGAGCACCAGGGCCACCAGGCTGGCCACGAGGGCCCAGCCGGCGATGCCGTTGGCGAGCGACTGGAGGGCCGCTCCGCCTGGCAGGGCGTTGACGGAGGGATTGAGGCTAACAGAGGCGAGGAGCATGGGCGACCTTTCAATCGGGGACTCGCAACGGTCGCTACCCCCACTGAAGTGCACGGGTCTGCGAGACTGTTCTCGTGCTCCTCGACGCCGTCCACAACGTGGTCTCCCAGTGGTCCCCCCTCGCGCTCTACCTCGCCACCGCGGGTGTGGCCATCCTGGGCGCCCTGATCGGCTTCCTCTACATCCGACGACGCGACCACCGCGCCATCGCCCAGCGCCTCACCGCGCTCGGCACCCGCCTCGGCGTGGAGCCCAGCCGCGACGACGGCCGGGTCGAGTCGGCGCTGGCCTACCTCGAAGAGGTCACCAGCGCGGCGACCAGCGCGGTGGGCGAGTCGAGCGCCGAATCGGTGCGCCTTCGCCGCTCGCTGGACGCGCTGCCCCTGGGACTCGTCCTGGTCGACGAGTCCGGCGAGGTCCTGTTTCGCAACTCCCAGGCTGAAGCGCTGATGGCGAGCCGCTACGGCGACGCCATCGCCGCCCAGGCGGTGACCGACATCCTCGCCGAGGGCTGGAACCAGGGAACCGCCGAGCGCACGATCGATATCTACGGGCCGCCGCGGCGCACGCTCACCATCCGCGCGAACGTCATCGACGACGGGCGCCGGCCCCTCGGCGTGCTCGCCGTTATCGAGGACGTGTCCGAGCGCCGCCGCCTCGAGGAGATTCGCCGCGACTTCATCGCCAACGTCTCGCACGAGCTCAAGACCCCCATGGGCGCCCTGGGCCTGCTGGCCGAGACGCTGCAGTACGAGCGCGACTCGGCGGTCGCCAACCGGCTCGCCGAGCGGATCAACACTGAGGCCTTTCGCGTGAATCGCATCATCGAGGACCTCCTCGACCTCTCGCGCATCGAGAGCGAGGGCTCGCCGGCGCGCGAGCTGGTGCCCGTCGCGCTCTTCGTGGCCGAGGCGCTCGAGCGGATCAAGATGTCAGCCGAGCAGCACCAGGTGACCATCCTGTTCAAGGAGCCCGAAAGCAATCTGGTCGTCGTCGGCGACCGTCGCCAGCTGGTCTCGGCGGTGCACGCACTGCTCGAGAACGCTGTTGTCTACTCGCCCCCCGGCGGAACTGTCACAGTGTCGATCGAACGTGTCGACCCCGACGCGCTCGACGTGGACACGCCCGGTCCGCTAGCGCGCGTGGCCATCTCCGACCAGGGAGTGGGCATTCCGGCGAAGGACCTGGAGCGGATCTTTGAGCGCTTCTATCGCGTCGATCCGGGCCGCGCCCGCGAAACCGGCGGCACGGGACTGGGACTGTCCATCGTGCGCCATGTCGCCCACAACCACGGCGGCAATGTCGTCGTCGAGTCACGCGAGGGTGAGGGCTCGACCTTCGCGCTCGAGCTGCCGATGAACCCGCAATGAGCAAGAAGTCCGACGAGGCGCGCACGCGAGTCCTCGTCGTCGAGGACGAGGAGTCCTTCGTCGACGCCCTGACGGTGGGCCTCGCCCGCGAGGGCTTCGACGTGACGATCGCGCGTGACGGCGCCGAGGCGCTGGCCGAGTTCGCGCCCAAGCGCTTCGACATCGTGCTGCTCGACCTGATGCTGCCCAAGGTCTCGGGTCTGGACGTGTGCCGCGCGATCCGGACGCTGAGCGACGTGCCGATCATCATCGTCTCGGCCAAGGGCGAGGAGGTCGACATGGTCCTGATGCTCGAGCTCGGCGCCGACGACTACGTGACCAAGCCCTACCGGTTGCGCGAGCTCGTCGCACGCATCCGTGCAGTGGTGCGTCGCCGCGAAGCGCACGATGACGACGTCGCCGACGCCGACGACGAGCTGATCGAGCAGGGGCCGATTCGTATGGACGTCGAGGCGCGGCGCTGCTTCGTCAGCGGCGAGGAGATAAAGCTGCGCAAGAAGGAGTTCGCGCTGCTGCGCCTGCTTCTGGAGAACCCCGGGCGGGTCCTCACGCGCGAGATCCTGATCGACCGGGTCTGGGGCAACGACTACGTCGGCGACACCAAGACCCTGGACGTGCACATCAAGCGACTGCGCAGCCTCGTCGAGGACGACCCCAAGAATCCGGAACACATCACCACGGTGCGCGGCGTGGGGTATCGCTTCGAGTCCGCTACGCGCGCGCCGTGATCACGCGCTGGCCGCCGAGATAGGGCGCCAAGACCTCGGGGAGTTCGACCGAGCCATCGGCGCGCCGTCCGGTCTCGATCAGGGCCGCCCAAATGCGCGGCCAGGCCAGAGCTGAGCCGTTCACCGTGTGCACGAAGGCGGTCTCGCCGCTCTCGGTGCGATAGCGCACGTTGGCGCGTCGCGCCTGGAAGTCGCGGAACCAGCTCACCGAGGAGACCTCGAGCCAGCGCTCGACGCCCGGGGCGTAGACCTCGAGGTCGAACGTGCGCGCCGAGGAGGTGCCCAGGTCGCCCGCGCACAGGTCGAGCACGCGATAGGTCAGGCCGAGCGCTCGCAGCAGCCCCTCGGCGCGCGCGAGCACGTCGGCGAAGGCCTCGTCAGCCTGCTCGGGCAGCAGGTAGTTGAACAACTCGACCTTGTCGAACTCGTGCACTCGCAACACTCCGCGCGTATCGCGTCCCGCGGCACCGGCCTCGCGGCGAAAGCACGCGGTCAGCGCAGTCATGCGAATCGGCAGCTCGGAGGCGTCGAGGATTTCACCGCGACGCATCGACGTGAGGGGCACCTCGGCGGTGGGGATCGCCCAGAGGCCGTCGCGCTCGATCGCGTACATGTCGTCCATCGACTTGGGCAGGTGCCCGGTCGACATCATCGTCTCGGTCAGGGCGAAGGTCGGCGGGCGGATCTCCTCGTAGGCGTCGCGGTGGCGATCCAACGCGAAGGCACTCAGCGCGCGGATCAAGCGCGATCCGTCGCCGCGAAAGAGCGGGAACATCGAACCGGCGAGCTTGGCGCCGGCCTCGAGGTCGAGGATGCCGAGCGCAGCGCCCACCTCCCAGTGGGGCACGCGCTGGTAGTCGGCGTAGTCGGGGAAGGGCGCCCCCTCGTCCATGCCGACCCACCACTGGCGCAGCTCGACGTTGCCCGTCTCGTCGAGGCCGTCGGGCGCCTCCGGAGCGGGCAGGTTGGGCAGGGACAACAGCAGCTCGCGCAAGCGGGCCGCGACCGTCTCGGTGCGCGCGGTCGCGTCGCGCTCGGCGTCGCCGATCGCGCGGCTGCGCGCGGCGGCTTCGTCGGCGCGCGCAGCGTCGCCGGCGCGCTTCGCCTCGCCGACCGCGCGTGAGAGGGTCTTCACCTCGGCGCGCAGAGACTCGGCCTCCTGGAGAAGTTGGCGGTGCTCGACGTCGAGGGCCACGATCTCGTCCAGCGTCTCTGCGGGCACGCCCCGGCGCAACAGGGCGGCCTTGACGACGGTCGGCTCACGGCGCAGTTGGGCGAGATCGATCATGAAGCAAGCCTACAAAGACCCCGCACCCGGGCTCGAGACGAGTGACGACCGGGTAAGTTCGCTAGTCGTGAGTTACGCGATCGAGATGAGCAACCTGCGCGTCACCTTCGGCTCGCTGGTGGCCGTAGCCGACGTGAGCCTTCAGGTGGCCTACGGCGAGGTGGTCACCCTGCTCGGGCCCAACGGCGCGGGCAAGACGACCGCGGTCGAGACTCTGCTGGGCTTTCGTGCGCCGACCTCGGGCACGGTGCGACTGCACGGGCTCGACCCCGTGCGAGACCACCGCGACGTGGTCGCGCGCACGGGAGCTCTCCTACAGCGCGGAGGCGTGTGGTTCCCGATGACGCCCGCCCAGGTGCTCGCACTCACCGCCACCTACTACGACGCGCCGCGCGAGCCGGGTGAACTGCTCGAACTGCTCGACCTCGAGCGCTGTCGGGCGACACCGTGGCGGCGCCTCTCGGGGGGAGAGCAGCAGCGCACGCTCCTCGCCCTCGCCCTGGTCGGCCGGCCCCGCGTCCTGGTCCTCGACGAGCCCACCACCGCGGTGGACCCCGAGGGGCGCCAGGTCATCCGCCAGCTGATTCGCGCCGAGGCCGAGCGCGGCTGCGCGCTGCTGCTGACGACCCACGAGCTCGACGAGGCCGAGCGCGTGAGCGACCGGCTGATGATCATGAACCGCGGTGCCGTGGTCGCCGAGGGCACCCTCGACGAGCTCGCCGGCGCCCCCGAGATGATCGTCGAGACGAGCGCCGCCATCGCGCCAGCCGAGCTCGCCGACGCTCTGGGTTGCGCGGTCGAGGAGAGCGGTGCCCGCACCTACCGCTGCGCGACGCCCTCGACGCCCGAGTCGATGGGAGCGCTGACCTCGTTTCTCACCGCGCACGGCGCCGCCGTCGTCTCACTGCGCACGCGCGCCTCGCTCGAGGAGCGCTATCTCGAGCTGATCGCCGCCGAGCGGGCGGCCCAGTCATGAGAGCGCTGCTCGCCCAGACGCTCGCCGAAGTGCGCATGACCGTGCGACGCGGCGAGACCCTGCTGCTCACGGTCGGCATCCCGGTCCTCATCCTCGTCTTCTTCTCTACGACCCACGTCACGTCGTCGCCGACCCCCCACCGGGTCGACTTCATCGCCCCGGGCGTGCTCGCCCTGAGCGTGCTGTCCACCTCGCTGGTGGCCCTCTCCATCGCGACGGGCTTCGAGCGGTCCTTCGGGGTTCTGCGGCGCCTCCACGTCACGCCGCTCGGCCGTCGGCGTCTCATCGGGGCGAAGGTCGCCGGTGTCCTCGTGACCGAGGCGATCCAGATCGTCATCTTGACGGTGGTCGCGCTCGCCCTCGGTTGGCACCCGCGCGGCGGACTCGGCGGCGCACTCGCGATCATCGGTCTCATCCTCCTCGCCACGGCGGGACTCGCCGGCATCGGCCTCGCGTTCGCGGGGCGACTGCGCGCGGAGGTGAACCTCGCCGCGAGCAACGGCCTCTACCTCGTGCTCTTGTTGCTCTCGGGCATCGTCGTGCCGTCCACCTCGCTGCCCAACGTGATCCGTTCCGTCATGACGTGGATCCCCTCGGGGGCGCTCGCCGACGGGCTGCACCGCGTGCTCGGCTCGGGCACCACGCCACGCCTCGTGGACTGGCTGAGTCTCGCCCTGTGGGCCCTGGCCGCGCCGGTTCTCGCGGCCCGCACGTTCCGCTTCGACTGAGGCTGATACGTTCGGATTCATGGAACCCCCTGCGCGGTTCCGCCGGCGACGCCGATCATCGCTGCTCTCGCTGATCGTCCTGTTCGTGGCCCTCGCCGCACCTGTCGCGGCGCGCGCGAGCGAGCCAGTGACACTTTCCCTGGTGCCCACGTCGCTGACGGCCTCGGGAGGGTTGGTGGCGATCACCGCCCACTTCGTCACTGCTCCGAGCGCCGCGTGCACGTTGCGCGTACGTGGGTCGACGAGGGTCTGGCCCTGCTCGGCCCAGCCGGTGATGCGCGTCGCGCCCAACCCGGGCGCGAACCCCACGTCGGCGCCCCTGGACGTGACGGTCACCGACGGCACGTCGGTGACGCACGTCAGCGCCACCGTCTCCCTTGCCGGTGTGCGGGCCGGTGCCTACGTGGCTCTGGGCGACTCCTACGCGTCGGGCGAGGGCAATCCAGGTAGCGGCTGGGTGGACCGCACCGGCGCCGCGGTCGACAACGTGAACGCCACCGACGGCTGCGACCGGTCGGCGATCGCCTACCCCGTGCTGGTCGCGCGGTGGCTCGCCGCGCGCGGCACCGGCGCCCCGCTGTCGTTCCTCGCGTGCTCGGGGGCGACGACGAGCGACCTCTACCCCGCCTCGCCGGCGGCGAGTGAGGGGCTCGCGGGCGCCGGCGGCAACCACGACGAGGGCCCCCAGCTCGACGATTCGGGCGAACTCGCCTCGGCCCAGTTGGTCACCGTGACGGTCGGCGGCGACGACCTGCACTTCGTGCCCGTCCTGTTCACCTGCGTCACGATCCCCGACTGGTGCTCGGCCGACTCGCCGGTGCCTGCGGTGCGCGACCTGCGCGCCAACATCACCCACCTCGCCAGCGCGCTCTCGGCGACCTATCGCCAGATACGCACTCTCGCGCCCCTCGCGCGCATCGTCGTCGTCACCTACCCGCGCCTCGTGCCGGTGCCGCAAGCTCTCACGCGCGCGATCCTCGCGCGTGGTTGCGCCGGTCTGCGCGGCGGGGCCCTGCTCTATCTCTCGCGCGCCGAAACCGCGCTGAACAACGTCATCGCGACGGCCGCGCGCGCCAGCGGCTTCACCCTCGCCAACCCCAACGCGGGTGCCGGGTCCTTCGCCAGCGGTGGCGGCCATTCGCTCTGTAGCCCTAGGCCGTGGTTCAACTCGCTCGACCTGCGACATCCGCGCTACTCGTTTCACCCCAATGTTGCCGGCCAGCGCGCCCTCGCGAGTGCGGTCGAACGGGCGTTGGCCCGCTAGACCTCACACGCTCAACGTGGGATATGAATGTGACACACATACTGGTTAAGTTCCCGGGGCAAACGCGACTTCCGAAGGACCACGTTGACCGACGAACCCCAGATCTCGCTCGAGCCCGAACCCATCAGCGCGCCACCCCAGTAGACGAAGAGGTGGGCTGACGTGCCCGTCGCGCCACGATACGAGAGACCGAGCGTGTCGCCGGGCCACACGGAAGGGTCGTAGAGAGTCGGCGACACCGTCTTCCACGGCGAGAGGCGAAGCGTGGAGACGGAGAATCCCGTCACCTTCGTGCGATAGCCCACCGCGTCGCCCGTCTGCATAGCCACGTACGCGGTACCCGGCGCGCCGCCCACGATCGCCACGAGGTGGCAGGCGTTGGACCCGGGCGCCACGGCGATCGGCGCCGACCAAGACTGGCCGTCGTTTGACGAGTAGGCGAGGTAGGGGGTGTCGCCGCCTTCGCCCTGCGCGTCCCAGGCGGCGTAGAGGGTGCCGCCCGCGTCGATGCCGATCGACCCGTCGACCCACCACGTGGATAGGGGGATCTGAGCCGCGCTGACGACGCTCGGGGTACTCCAGGTCAGACC